>CAMDSI010000024.1 GCA_945906915.1 Spirosoma fluviale
CGGCAGCAATCTGCCAGGCCTTCTTTTGGGTCCCTACAAACGTCTGAATCCAAAAAGCATATAGGTTCTGTTTATAAAAGGCTGAACTCGGATCCTCCGGCGTCGCCACATGTTTATGATGACCTTTATTGTGCTCAATAAAGAAGTGCATATAGAGGCTAGTCAACAACAAAACTTTGGCAAGAAACTGCTCGAATTTACTAACGCGATGCCCTAATTCATGCGCCGCATTAATCCCAAAAGTCCCACACAACAAGCCCATCGCCACCACGCGACCGGCAGTGTCCAAGATCGGCGCAGAAAAATCGATACGGGTTAAAAATAAATACAACGCACCTAACTGCAGGGGAACAGTAAGCCACAACACATAATCAAAAATCGGATTTGATTTAGCCTCTGCCTCCTGGGCCTCCGTTAAATTATCAGCATCTGGCTGGATGACTAATTCAACCAAAGGAATCAAGAAAAATAGATAGACCAGAGGAATCCAGCAATACAATCCCGTTTTAGTGAAAGCCAAGAAAGCTAACACATACAATAAGTAAGGACTAATATACCGAAGTGGTCGAAGCATTTGGAAAGTTTACAGGTCAAATATAAAAAAAGTCAGGACCTTTCAGCCCTGACTTTTTAAAAATTATGCTAGATATTAATATCCATCATTTTGTTTCAAAGTAGCTACTCCACCTTTTTGAGAATTTAAAATCTCATCGATAGGAAGAGGGAAGTACCTGTTTTTATCAGTAAATGATTTACCCACCATATAACTTCTTTTGTTATACGTATTTCCTGCTAAGTCCTTGCCTGGAGCAGCTTCTTTAGGAATATACATCTTGTTTAAGAAGTCAGATGCAATTCCCCAACGTACTAAGTCGAAGAAGCGGTGACCTTCCATCGCAAATTCCAAGCGATTCTCCATGTAAACAGCATTTAAGGCATAGTCTTTACCATTAGCAGCAAATGTTCCAACTGGGTAAGGATTAATGACATTGTTTACGGTTGCATCTTGCACTTTACTAGCTTTAGCACGGTTACGAATCATATTTACATACTCCTCTGCTTTAGCTAAGTCATTAGCTTCTGCTTCGATCTCTGCTAACCATAAAATTACCATTGATAACTTTAGTAGACGGTAATTATTATTTACCGAACGTTTGCTAGTAGAGTGTGTCGAACTTCCTTCGTCAGCTACATAATACATCCATTTTTTTCCTGTATACGGACCCGCATAATTTTGGTCACGAATCCAACTCGCACCTGGCATTTTTCCCCAATCTAGGAAATTTACACCACGACGTCCTACCGTCCAATCCAATCTTGGATCCACTGGCGCAGAAACGTTTAACGCAAAAGTAGCTGTAGCTACAAAACCCTGATCATTAGGTAAATCTACCTCATTATAGGTATCCTCAAGACCCGCTTTATTTTTACCAATCAATGGAAGACCATCGACTGAAGTTTTAAATGCATTCACTAGGTTTTGTGATGGTTGATAAAATCCGCAACATCCACGACCCGGAGCAGTAGCACTATAAGGCCAATTTAAGTTATCTCCGGCGTTACCATTATTTCCTGTGGAACCATCGTTAACCGAGAATTGAACTTCGAAAATAGACTCACTATTATTATTCGTCGTATTTCTGTAGTTATCATGATAGTCTGCCACTAATTTCTTTCCAGAATTTTGCAAGATGTCTAACAATAATGGCTTAGCTAAGCTATATTTCTTTTGAAACATATACGCTTTCGCAAGATAGGCCATAGCAGCCCATTTAGTTGCTCTTCCTTTTTGTGCTTGTGTTGCAGGTAGATTTGCTGCAGCAAACTTGAAATCTTCTTCAATGTTAGGCCAAATATCTTTGTCATTGGCTATTTTTGTTGAATTCGGATCATCGCGCTTGTAGGTATTTTCATCCACATATGGAATCATATTCCACATTTTCTTCCCTTCGAAATGGTAGTGACCTCGTAAGAAGCGTGCTTCAGCAACGACTTGCGTTTTCTCCGCATCTGTCATGTCCTTCACATCTGGGCTTTTAGAAAGTAAGATAGCCTCGTTCGCACGAGCTACGCCATCATACGTATGTTGCCATTTTCCATTGAAATACGTGTTCTCTGCAAACCACGTAAACTGCTCAATAAAACTTTGCTCTGGTTGATCACCAGCATCTGTACCTTTTACCGCATCACCGGAGGTAATTCCACCAAACACATAGTTTGAAATGGTTGATTGACGTCCTGTATTTCCTGCACCTACTCCATCCATTAAAGAATATGCACCAATTAAGAGGGCATTTACTCCGTTTTTATTAGCTAGAGATGTTAAAGAGGCCGCTCCTTGAGGTTCTACCTGGAGGAAAGACTCCGAACAGGAAAAGTTTATTCCTACTGTCGCAAACAATGCGAATATGATTAACTTTTTCATTTTTTTTCTGATTTATTTTAAATTAAATTAAAATCCTACTCTTACACCTACGTTATAAGATTTAGAAACAGGGAATGCTCCTTCATCAATACCCATGTGGATATCTTGATTATCAGCTCCTGAGTTTCTGATATTAATATCAGGATCTAAACCTTTGTATTTAGTTAAAGTAAATAAGTTTTGTCCTTGAACATAAATTTGCATCGAACTTAATCTGATTTTCTTTAACACCGTATTAGGCACCGTATAGGTTAATTGGATATTCTTTAAACGCATGTATGAACCGTCTTCCACAAAATAGGTTGAAATTTGTTGACTAAAGGTATCATTAGCATTCAAGCGAGGCAATAGTGCATTATCACCTTGTGCCTTCCAAGAGTTGTATAACATGTCTTTCGAACGGTTACCTTGGAACGTATTGAAGTCAGTCCAGTATTTCAAGTAGTTAAACAATTCGTTTCCTTGAACACCTTGAGCAAAAACCGTTAAATCCCAATTCTTGTATCCTAAATTAACATTTACACCATACGTAAAGTCTGGGTGAGGATTACCAATGATGGTTCTGTCAGAAGCATTAATTTTTCCGTCACCATTCACATCCTTGAATTTGAATACACCAGCGCGGGTATAACCTGGAATTTGTACCGCTGCTGCAGCTGCTGCATCATCTTTAAGAACTCCTTCTACCACATAACCGAAGAAACTAGCAATCGGTAATCCCGCTTTAGTAAGCGAAATGGCTGGTAGACGCGTGGAGAATCCGAAGATCTGCGCTAAAGGATCGTCATTCAACTTCACTACATTGTTTGTGTACTGGCTTATTTGTCCTGAAACGGTGTATCTAAATTGACCAATTTGATCTCTATAGGTTACGTTCAAGTCAATACCCGTATTATTTACTTCCCCGATGTTAACATAAGGAATACCTGCTGTTCCAGATGATCTTGGAATAGGCACTTGTGTTAACATATCAGATGTTGTACGTGTATACCAATCGAAAGCAATATCTAATTTATTGTTCATCAAACTTGCATCAAAACCGATGTTAGTGGATGTATTTGTTTCCCAACGACCATTAGAATTACCAAATTGCGCGATATCAAAACCAGATGAAATTGCGTTACCTGCTCCACCTATGTCATAGGCATTGTTATTCGGATCTGGAGTGAACAAGGTATAGGCATTGTACACGTTTGGAATCAACTGATTACCTGTTTTACCCCATCCTCCACGGACTTTTAAATCGTTCACAAAAGTTAAATCCTTCATGAAAGCTAATTCCGAAAGACGAGCACCTACAGAGAATGCAGGGAAAACTCCATAGCGATAGGCTGGAGAGAATCGAGACGATCCATCTCTACGCAAGGTAAAGTCTGCTAATAAAAATTCTTTGTATGAATAATTGAATTTTCCGAACTGAGAAAATAAAGCAGTAATAGTTGCTCCACCACCTGCGTTCGTAAGACCTGCCGCAGAACCATTATTTAAATAACGATAGGACAAATCATCAAAAGCGAAATTACTTCGCTGTGCATTAAATCCAAATCCATAAGTCGATACAGATTCTGTACCTACTAATAAATTGAAATTATGATCTCCTACGATTTTCGAATAGTTTAATGTATTGTACCAAGTGATGGCACGATCATAACTATTACTAACAGTTAAGCTATTCGCATTTCGAGCTTCAGCAGCTTCAATATCACGATTGAAAAAAGAGGATTGGTTGTTATTATTGTATTCAAAACCAAGACTAGTACGCGCCTTTAAATTTTTGATAATTTCAACCTCTGCGAATACGTTACCGAAGATGTGTGTTGCTCTAACTGGGTTATCGCGCTCTCTGTACTGACGTGCTAACGGGTTAGGTGCATTACCTAAGTTCGAACCACGTGAACCTGCAAAACCATTTAAGAATGAAGTGTTCGTTCCACCTAATTCAGCTGGACCTCCAGTTATATCAAATACAGGGATAATAGGTTGAATACGAATTGCAAACATGATTGGGTTTGATTCGCTATTATTACCTGATGGAACCCCTTGACGCTCATCATAAGAAACCGTAAAGTTCTCACCGAACGTGATAGCTCCTTTTTTGAATTCTGTATTTGCACGTACGGAATAACGCTTGTAGGCTGTATACCTTAAAATACCTTCTTGGTCAAAGTAACTGGCAGAAATGGCATATTTACCATTTTTCGATCCACCCGTAGCCCCTATTTGATAGTTAGATATTCTAGCCGGACCAAAAATCTCCCGCTGCCAATCAGTACCTGCTTTGTTCGCTTTTGTAATGTTAAAAGCAGTGCTACCTAATTTAGGGTCTGCTATATCATTCGTGTAAGTATAGTTAGCTGGTAAGGCACCATACACGTTAGGATAAATATAATCTGCAATGGTCTGAGTTCCATCTGGTGAAAAACGGTACTGAGCTGAAGGAGAAGTTCCCGCAGGTCTTCCAGCACCGATTTGAGACTCATAGTAATATTGACCTAATTCTTTCGTATTCAATAAATCCAACGTTTTACCTAATTGTTGAGTTCCTGTATACATGTCAAAACTGATCTTAGGTTCGCCTTCTCCACCACGTTTCGTAGTAATGATCACGACACCATTCGCAGCACGCGCACCGTAGATAGAAGCTGCAGACGCATCTTTCAATACCTGCATAGACTCAATATCATTCGGGTTGATTTGGTTTAGTGTACCTTGTGTAGGCACTCCATCAATCACGTACAAGGGTGAGTTGTTGTTCGTAGATCCAAAACCACGGACACGAACCATCGTTCCACCACCCGGGGAGTTATCATTACCTACCGTCACACCTGCTGCACGTCCTTGTAACATTTGTGTTAGGGATGCTGCTGGCACTGCAGTAAGTTCTTTCGCACTTACTACCGCTACGGCTCCCGTAATGTCTTTTTTACGTTGTGAAGCATAACCTGTTACGATGACTTCGTTCAGTTGACTTACATCTTCATCAAGTGAAATGGCGATAGATGAGCGATTTCCTACCGCAACGGTTTTAGAAATATACCCTACCGAAGTAACGACTAATTCGGCATTGCCACTTTTTACACTAATGGAGAAAGCTCCATTTCCATCTGTAGTAGTACCTAAAGTGGTACCTTTAATCACTACAGAAACTCCTGGAATCCCTCCGCCCTTAGCGTCCGAGACTGTTCCAGCAACTTTTTGGTCTTGGCCTAATGCCACCCACGATAAGGTGAGCATCAAGGCGAGTAGAAAGACCACTCTGCTTACGTAGAAATTGTTTTTCATAAAAATAAAAGGTTTTAAGTGATTGTTGATTCCTTGTAAATGAGTGAATATTTAACAAAGTTTAACGGTGCTAATATAGGAAAGAATTTAATTCGCAATTATAAATTTTTATAATTTTTTCTTTATTTTATCATAAAATTATTCAATAATAACCTAATGGACATTTTAGAATTGCGCGAATTCGCAATAAGACCTTAGTTTAATTAAAAAATAAACTTTTTTGCGCTTTACGTGTTTAAAAACTATGCCTGAGAAAATTATATCTGTTCGTCACTTATCCAAGAAATTCGGATCCTTTCAAGCCATTCATGATGTTTCCTTTTCGGTTTATAAAGGGGATGTTTTTGGCTTTTTAGGGCCTAATGGTGCCGGGAAAAGTACCAGCATTCGCTGCTTAAATTCCTTAATAAAACCGGATAGTGGAACGATTGAGATTTTTGGAGAGTCGATCACTACACACCGCGAATCTATTTTAGGGCGTGTAGGGAGCATCATCGAAAAACCTGACTTCTATAAGTATTTATCTGCCTACCGAAATTTAGAAATCTTCTCCCGCATCTCCGGAAAGCCCTCTTCTAAGCAAGAAATCTATAAAATGTTAGACTTCGTCGGTTTAGGCGGACGCGAGAGAGATAAATTCGCTGGTTTTTCTCACGGGATGAAGCAGCGTTTAGGTATCGCCCAAACACTTTTACACAACCCTGACCTTATTATCCTAGATGAACCCACAACGGGTTTAGATCCACAAGGGATAATTGATATTCGGAACTTGATTTTGCGATTGAAGAATGAACAAAACAAAACGGTTTTGTTGTCGTCCCATAATTTGGCAGAAATCGAACTGATCTGTAATCGAATGGTGATCATTAATAAGGGTCGGTCGATGGTGGAAGGAAAAGTGAGTGAGCTGATGAATGGGGAAAACCTAATTCTACGCCTAGAGGCTAGTCCTCTTTCGCAGGCGAAAAAGGTATTATTGACTTGGAAACCCGAACTTCAATGGGAAAATGTGGGGGATACTGCTCTACAATTTCCGATCGAAAAATCCGAAATTCCTCTGCTGACTAAATTTCTCGTCGATCAAAAAATCGAAATATATAGCCTGGAGGCAAAACGCACGCTGGAGGATTATTTCATTAAAATCATCAATCAATGATCCTATTCAATAGTTTATATAATGAAATTATCAAGATTGCGCTGAAACCTCGGTCCTATTTAGGCCTAGCCGCGATCACTGTTTTAGTGGGCGTGATTCAGTTCGCACTGAAAGCCGATGGGATGTCCATTATCTCCTTTGTAACTTCCTCTTTCGAGCAGACTTTGAGTTTTGAGGGCAATGTACTGAATGGAAATCTAGTCGCTTTCATCATTTTGCAGATGTTATTAGTCCAAATTCCTCTGCTGGTCGCCCTCGTTACCGGCGATTTAGTGTCGGGGGAGGCTGCGATGGGAACGATTCGCATGCTGGCGACTAAGCCCATTTCACGGATTCAATTATTATTATCGAAATTCATCGCAGGGGGCATCTATACCCTAGTCGTCATTTTATGGATGGGGGTTATGTCTGTCGTTGTGGGCAAATTACTTTTCGGGACGGGAGACATGATGGTCTTGAACTCAGATGGTTTAGTGATTTTACAGGAAGCGGATGTGAACTGGAGGTATTTGGGTGGATTTGCGGTGGCTTTTTTAGCGCTTTTCACCGTGAGTTCTTTGTCGATTTGCTTGTCTTGTTTCACCGATAATTCCATCGGACCTATCGTGGCGACGATGTCAATCATCTTGCTGTTTACCATCATAGGAACCTTGGATGTGCGTGTTTTCGATCCGATTAAACCCTATTTATTTACGACGCACATGGCTGCCTGGCGTTCTTTCTTCGAAGATCCGCTGCCGCTTTCTGCTATTTCGCGCTCGATTGCCGTTTTAGTAGTGCATAATGTGGTGCTGATTTCCGTTTCGCTGTATACATTCCACCACAAAGACATCCAATCATGATTCGCGTAATTTTACTATTTCTTTCTTTTTCCCTGTTTGCACAAGATGCGAACAAGACTGTTTTTCAGGTGTTGGCGAAGATGAACAAGGTGCGCGATTACCGCGTCGTAGCGCAGATAAAATCTGATATTCCTTTGATTAAAATTATGCCGGCAAAGGCGACGATCTATTTTAAGCAACCTGAGAAATTCCGGATGATCACGAAGGGGATTGCGATTTTGCCCAAAAAAGGTTTCACCGACTTGACCGCCCTATTGCGCAATAAATCCGCTTATAATGCCTTGCTAACGGGTAATGAGCTTATTGATGGTATAAAAACGGAAGCCATCACCTTACTTCCCACGGACGATTCGGGGGAGATTGTTTTGGCCAAAATCTGGGTAGACCCCACGCTTGATTTAATCCTCAAGTCACAAATTACGTCCCGCAGTAATGGTACCGTCGTTTCCACCTATGTGTACGGGTCCGAGAAAGCCTTTGGCCTACCTTCAGAAATGAACATCACCGTAGATGTGAAAAAATTCAAGATCCCTAAAGGCGTCGTGATAGACATCAATCGCACCGCTGTAGCTCCGGCGAATACACGTAAAACAGGTCAAATACACTTGTTACTAAGCAACTACGTCATCAACCAAGGAATTGAGGATCGTATCTTCAAAGAATAGATTCATTTTCTTGTACTATATTACCGATAGCTTTCGTTCTTTTTTCGTAATTTAGAAGCCTAAATCGAGAAGGAAATGAAACGTATATTCGGGTGGGTGCTTTTATGTATATCTCTTTCCACTTCTGCCCAAAACTGGCAGATGTCCGGATTTAAAAAAGCCGACTCTTTCAATCCCATCTTGAAACCCTCCCTAGAGGCACGATTTTTAGATCCTGTAACTGGTAAAATAGTGGGCTGGGAAAACAAAAATGTCTTAAATCCGACGGCGCTGGTACTTAACGGCCTCGTTCATTTATTGTACCGAGCACAAGATTCTGTAGGCACCTCCCGCATCGGTTTAGCCATCAGCGAGGACGGTATTCATTTCAAAAAAAATCCAGAACCCATTTTATTCCCTACGAATGACGCCTTCCGCACCTTCGAATGGCCCGGTGGCATCGAAGATCCACGCATTGTGGAAACTTCAGATAATGGTTATTTTCTAACGTATACTTCCTATGACGGCAAAGTAGCACGTCTATGTGGCGCCTTCTCGAAAGATTTGAAATCATGGGAGAAAATAGGTCCCTTATTTACCTCTGAAAAATACCTGAATACCTGGTCGAAATCTGGGGCACTCGTGTCTGTTCAAAACGGCTCGAAAATGGTGGCGAAAAAAATCGACGGTCTCTATTATATGTATTTTGGCGATACCGATTTATTCCTGGCTACATCGAAAGATTTACGTCATTGGGATATATTGGAGAACGCGGAGACGGGTGTTCGTTTATCCGTTTTAAAGCCACGCGCCGGTTATTTCGATAGTCGTTTAGTGGAACCGGGGCCCTATGCCCTGCTTAGAAAAGAAGGTATTTTACTGATTTATAATAGCTCAAACGCGGCAAATTTTAACGAGGCACGCTTCCCCAAATTCACCTACGCCGCGGGTCAGGTTTTATTCGATGCACGCCTACCCTACAAAGTGTTGTCTCGAACTGTTGCGCCCTTTATTTGGCCTGATAAACCTTATGAAAAAATCGGCGAAGTAAACGAGGTTTGTTTCGTGGAGGGATTAGTCCCGTTTAAAGGAAAGTGGTTCTTGTATTATGGAACCGCGGACTCTAAAATCGCCGTATCCATTAAATAAATGAATATTTTAGGCCTACATTCCGTCCACCACATCGCCATCATATGCTCGGATTATGCGCGTTCTAAAGCCTTTTATACACAGGATTTAGGACTTGAAATCATCCGAGAAGTGTATCGTGCGGAGCGCGATTCTTATAAATTAGATTTAGCGCTGAACGATGAGTATGTGATTGAATTATTCTCCTTCCCTAAGCCACCTGCACGCCCTTCGAGGCCGGAAAGTAGTGGTTTACGGCATTTGGCATTTCAAGTAAATAACCTGGATTTTACGGTGCAGGAATTGACAAAAAAAGGCATTATATCGGAGCCTATTCGCATCGATGAGTTCACCGGGAAGCGCTTTACGTTTATTGCGGATCCGGATGATTTGCCGCTAGAATTTTATGAATTATGAATAGAATAGATAAAAAACCCCTTTCAAAACTCGGTTTTGATTTCGTCACGCCTGCTTTCTTAGAAGAAGGCCAAAGCGAATTCGACCACCGCAACTCCAATTTAGAGTTGGCTGCTTACCGTCCACTGGCGCCGCGTGAAATCAGCATCCTCGAGGCGAACTTGAACGAGGCAGAGAATTGGAAAGATGTGTGGGTGAAAGAGGGTTTTAATCCCTATTTAGTGAAGAATTGTCGGTTTTTTGGCATTAATCGCATCGGTATTTTAGAAAGTTGCTATTTAGAATTCAAAAACCTGCGCATGCCGGTGGGTCTTTATAATAGCACCTTGATTTCGTGTGATTTTGGCGATAATGTGGCGATCGATCGCGTGAATTTATTATCTCATTACCAAATCGGAAACGAGGTGATGATCCTCCAAGTGAACGAATTAGCGACGACTTCGACGGCGAAATTTGGAAATGGAATCGTGAAGAAAGGCGAGGAAGAACGCATCCGAATTTGGATGGAATTAGGCAACGAAAACGGCGGTCGCAAGGTGATTCCTTTTGTGGGAATGAAACCGGCCGATGCCTTCTTGTGGACCCAAGACCGCGATGACACTTTATTGCAGTCGAAATACAAAGAAATGACCATCCAGGAATTCTCCTCGAAGCGAGGATTCTACGGCCAAATCGGCGACCGCACCGTCATCAAAAACACGGGTATCATCAAGGACGTCAACATGGGTACCGACACCTATATTAAAGGCGCGAATAAATTAAAGAACTTAACGATCATCTCGAACGCCGAAGCCTCCACCCAAATAGGCGAAGGCTGCGAAATCGTCAACGGAATCATCCACGAAGGCTGCCGCATTTTCTACGGAGTGAAAGCTGTTCGTTTTATTTTGGCCGCCCATTCTCAATTGAAATATGGTGCCCGATTGATCAACTCCTTTTTAGGAAGTAATTCCACTATTTCCTGCTGCGAGGTATTGAATGCCCTCATTTTCCCGGCACACGAACAACACCACAATAACTCATTTCTGTGCGCGGCAATCGTAAAAGGCCAAAGCAATATGGCCGCTGGCGCGACCCTCGGTTCAAATCATAATTCGCGTGGAGCGGATGGAGAATTGCAGGCGGGACGTGGATTTTGGCCCGGCTTATCCGTAGCCCTAAAACACAATTCTAAATTCGCCTCCTTTAACCTGATATCTAAAGGAAATTACCCGGGCGAAATCCAAAATCCTCTACCCTTCTCCCTCATCGGAAACGACGACAAAGAAGGCGGATTGTTGATTATCGCAGGCTACTGGTTCCAATACAATATGTATGCCCTAGCCCGCAACGCCTGGAAATTCGCAGCCAGAGACCAAAGAACCGACAAAGACATGTTGCTCGAGTTTGATTTCTTAGCGCCTGATACCGTTTCAGAAATCTTGCAAGCGATAAAATTATTGGAAAAATGGGTTTCTGAATCCCTAGACGGCGGCGATGGAAAAGCCTGGTTAAATGACCCGGCGAACGCAACGAATCCACTAGACATTTTTGCTACAGGCATCGAAAACACGAAGCGCAGAACCCGCATAGCGAAGGCGCATAAAGCGTATAAGATTTTCCACGATTTATTGTATTATCATGCGGCCAAAGAATGGTTAGCCACTTCCGAACGTCACCCATCACAATCTCCTTCAGCACTTTTACAAGCCACCTTGAAGAACGCGACGGCAATTCAGGTTTGGGAAAATTTAGGAGGCCAACTAATCCCTTCAGGTGTCATTCATACAATGAAAGAAGAGGTGAAATCTGGCAAAATCACCCGATGGAAACAGGTGCACGAATTTTACGAAAAACAAGCCGCACTTTACCCGGACCAAAAATTCGAAAACGCCCTCAACGGCTTATTGCAAATTAATCCTCAGGCTTTCGAAAATATCCCTGCGTGGATTGATCGCGCCATCTCAACGGCAGAATTCTTAACGGCCGGCATCGAAAAATCCCGAGCGAAAGACTATCAAGATCCCTATCGATTAGCGATGTTTGGCAATGCAGCAGAACTCGATGCGGTGATCGGCGATGTGAAGGATAATGAGTTTATTCAGGAAGCAAAGGCGAAGCAGGTGGTTTTCAAAGAGAAACTTGAAAAATTAATGGTAAAATAGAATTGTAAATGGTAAGTGGTGAATGATAAATCAGAATGGTAAATGGTGAACGGTAAATGGTGAATGTTTTTATTCATTTACCACTTACCATTTACCACTTACCATTTAATAAAATTTGCTTCGCAAATTATGGCTTATTCGAATCCACCACCAATCTCTGCTCTCTATTAGCAATTTCCCAAGCCATGTAGAACACTAAACGGCCTACTTTTTGGATTTGGTCAAATTCGATTTTATCTACCTCATCACCTGGCATGTGGTAATCGTCGTGCACCCCGTTAAAGAAGAAGGCCACTGGAATACCATGCTTCGCAAAGTTATAGTGATCTGAACGGTAATAGAAACGGTTCGGATCGTTCGGATCATTAAAACGGAAATCTAGTTCTAGACCTACGTGCTTCTTATTTTGATCGATTAATACCTCGCGTAATTGGGACGATAATTTATCTGAACCGATCTCATAGATATAATCCGGCTTACCTTTGTGTTCGTCATCATAACGACCCGTCATGTCTGTGTTTAAATCTACAACCGTGTTCTTTAGAGGGAATAAAGGGTGGTTTGCATACCACTCAGAACCCAAAAGTCCTTTTTCCTCACCCGTTACCGTCATAAATAAAATGCTACGACGTGGACGTTTTCCTTCCGCTGCTGCTTTACCAAAAGCCTCCGCTAATTCCATCACCGTTACGGTTCCAGAACCATCGTCGTTTGCGCCGTTGTTGATTTGACCGTCAGCAGAAACACCGATGTGATCGTAGTGCGCCGTTAAAACGACGATTTCTTCTTTCTTATCCGTTCCTTCTAGGAAACCTACCACGTTATACGTGTCTACTGGTTTTTCTGTTCTTTCGATCGTTACTTCGATAGCTGCTGCTTTAAATTTAGCGACAATCGATTTTTTTTCTGTTGCTAAAGACGCTTTGTACGCTAGCAATTCCGCTTCCGTTGTTGACAACATTTCAGCAGCCGCTTCAGAAGAAATCAGTAAAACGGGAGCTTCATTTGCTGCTGATTCTGCATCAGCGAATGCCATACGTTCGTTTCCAAAACGTTGCATCATCACTTGACGTTGACGAACTTGATTGCCAAAAGTTTTCGTATCCCGATCCGCGATCAAGATTAAACCTTTTGCTCCAGCTGCTTGTGCACGCTTTAATTTTTCTTTCCAGCCATCGCCTTTACCAAAAATAGATGGACTTTTTGATCCAGAAAGTATATAAAGACCCGCTGCATCTTTTGCTTCGCCTTCGAAAGCTAAGACGTATTTGCCTTTTGCATTTAATTTGTCAAAATCAGTGTAGCCACCTTGCTGTACTCCAAAGCCAGCAAATACGACTGGGAATTTTGAATTTGCTGCTACGGGCGCTAAAGCACTCGCCATCATTTCGCGTAAGTATTCGTATTTTTTTCCTTTGGCAGAAATAAATACATTCGACCAGGCGCGATTCACTAGGTCCACTTTTTGAAAATAAGACCCATTCACCGGCGCAATGCCTGACTTCTTAAAGTGATCCGCAATGTAGTTCGCCGCCACTTTTTGCTCTGCCGAACCCGTATTACGACCTTTCAAGCTATCAGAGGCGATAAAAGTCAAGTGTTTTTTCAGATCATCCGCTCTGATGGACAAAGCGTAAGGAACTGGATCTCCCTGAGCGATTGCGCTCATCGGAATTAAATTAGCTGCTAAAAGTAGCGCTAAAACATAGTTGTTAGTTTTTTTCATTTGTTGAAACAAAATTTAGGAAAGCGAAGTTAAGAATCTAAATATAAATCGCTAAAAAAAGATTAAATTTGTGACGATTTTATTATCAAAATTCTCAACATTCATGACCCCAAATTACACTTATCAAGAAGACTTCTCTTTACGTCATAACAATTCAGAGGCTGCTGATATAGCCGCTATGTTAAAAACCATTGGCTTAGCTAGTTTAGAGACACTTATTCAACAAACCGTACCGAACAAAATTCGCTTAGCTCAAGGGCTTCGCTTGCCAGAACCGAAATCAGAATTCGCATTTTTACGTGATTTTAAAGCGGTAATGGGTCAAAACCAGATTTTTAAATCACATATCGGTTTAGGCTATTCGGATACGATTGTACCCACGGTCGTTTTGAGAAATATTTTAGAAAATCCATCTTGGTACACGGCCTACACGCCCTACCAAGCAGAAATCGCTCAGGGACGTTTGGAAATGTTATTGAACTACCAAACGATGATCATCGATTTAACCGGCATGGAATTAGCGAACGCGTCCCTTCTAGATGAAGGAACCGCAGCGGCCGAAGCCATGACGATGTTATACGGACAACGTCCAGCGGAACGCAATCAAGCAGAAGCGTATTTCGTGTCTGAATTATGCCTTCCACAAACTATCGACTTATTAAAAACGCGTGCAGAACCTATCGGCATCGAAATCGTTGTGGGTGACCACCGTTCTTTCGATGTAACGGACGCCCGTTTCTATGGCATCATGTTACAATACCCGGCTTCTAATGGAGAGGTTTTTGATTATAGCGCTTTAATCGCTGCAGCTAAAGAAAACGGACTTCAAGTCGTAGTCGCTGCCGATTTATTATCCTTGACTTTATTAACGCCTCCAGGTGAAATGGGAGCAGATGCGGTAGTAGGTGTTTCACAACGCTTCGGAGTACCGATGGGATTCGGAGGTCCTCATGCCGGCTTCTTCGCCACAAAAGAAAAATACAAGCGTAACATCCCAGGCCGTATCATCGGAGTTTCGGTGGATGCGGAAGGAAACCGCGCCTTACGTATGGCGCTTCAAACACGTGAGCAACACATTCGCCGCGAGAAAGCAACGTCTAACATCTGTACGGCGCAAGTTTTATTATCCATCATGGCAGCTGCTTACGCGATTTACCATGGGCCAAAAGGCTTAAAGCAAATCGCCGAAAAAGTCTATGGCTTAACGGAATTACTAGCGGTAAATCTTCGCAAACTAGGTTATACATTAGAAAACACGTATCACTTCGATACGTTGACGATTCAAACGGGGGCGCAAACGGCGGACTTACGTATTTTAGCAGAAAAAGCAACACGTAACTTACGTTATACGTCGACTACGACGAGCATCTCTTTAGATGAGACGACTCAAGAGGCTGATGTAATCGAAATCATCTCGTTCTTCGAGGCATTAAGCGGTTCGAAATCGGCGGAGAAAACGGTGACTTGGGCTATCCCAGCTTCCTTAACTCGTAGCTCTACTTTCTTAACGCAAAGCGTATTCAATAAATACCATTCCGAGCATGGGATGTTGCGTTATTTGAAATCATTGGAATCGAAAGATTTATCGATGGTTCATTCGATGATCTCTTTAGGATCATGTACGATGAAATTAAATGCAACGACGGAAATGATTCCGGTGACATGGCCAGAATTAGGCAAAATGCACCCATTCGCTCCAGCCTCGCAGACGAAAGGTTACCAGCAATTAGTAACTGATTTGAATGAGTGGTTGTGTGAGATTACGGGTTTTGCCAAAATGTCCATGCAACCGAACTCGGGCGCTCAGGGAGAATATGCGGGTTTAATGACCATCCGCGCCTACCATGCGTCTCGTGGTGATCATCACCGTGACATTGCGATCATTCCATCTTCAGCACACGGAACAAACCCAGCATCAGCAGTTATGGCTGGCATGAAGGTGATTGTTTCCCCTTGCGATGCACACGGTAATATAGATGTGGCTGATTTGAAGGCCAAAGCCATCGAGCACAAAGACAACCTCTCTTGCCTAATGGTCACTTACCCAAGTACCCACGGGGTATTCGAAGAAACGATTCAAGAAATTTGCGCGATCATCCACGAAAATGGAGGTCAAGTATATATGGACGGCGCTAACATGAACGCACAGGTGGGATTAACTTCCCCAGCTATCATCGGAGCGGACGTTTGTCACCTAAACTTACACAAGACTTTCTGTATTCCTCACGGTGGTGGTGGCCCAGGTATGGGACCTATCGGCGTGGCGCCACAGTTAGTTCCTTTCTTGCCAGGTCACGTACATGAAGGTACTTCGGGTGCTGTTTCTGCGGCTCCGGTGGGATCTGCTAGTATTTTGGCCATCTCCTACGCTTACATTGCGATGATGGGAGGAAAAGGATTAACGAAGGCAACAGAAATTGCGATCTTAAACGCGAACTATATCAAAGCGCGCTTAGAAAAAGAATTCCCTATCCTTTATACGGGTTCACAAGGACGTTGCGCACACGAGATGATCGTGGATTGCCGTCCGTTCAAATTATCTGCGGGCGTAGAGGCCGAAGATATCGCGAAACGTTTAATGGATTACGGCTTCCACGCACCTACGCTTTCTTTCCCAGTAGCAGGAACTTTAATGATCGAGCCTACGGAATCGGAAAACAAAGACGAATTAGATCGCTTCTGCGATGCGCTTTTGAGCATTCGTGCCGAGATTCGCGAGATCGAAGAAGGCAAAGCGGACAAAGCTAATAACGTATTGAAACACGCGCCACATACACAATCTTCCGTTTTAGTAGGCGATTGGGACCGTCCGTACTCACGCGAGAAAGCGGTATTCCCGCTAGCATATGTGAAGGCGAACAAGTTTTGGCCTACGGTTTCTCGCATCGATTCGGCTTATGGAGATCGCAACTTAGTTTGCGCTTGCGAGCAGATGGAGAGTTATATGTAGATTTTGAATTTCTATTCATGGAAGGCGGTCCTAGTGGGACCCCAAAAACCACCTCAAACGAGGTGGATTCTTTTATTTTACGGGAGTGGTAGCAAAACAGGTAGCACAAGAGGGGTTTTCAGATAAAATGTGGGTTTGTTTAAAATTTAATAATTTCTAATTCTCTTATAAATTTCTTAAATTTCAAAATCTTTTCTTACCACAAAAATCACACCATGGAAGTACATCACCACCCTCATGTTCCTACTCATTCTAAACCATGGAAGGAATATCTATTAGAAGGCCTCATGATTTTTGTTGCTGTAACCCTTGGGTACGGTGCAGAAAACATTAGAGAACACTACGTAGAAACTAAAAAAGCAATTATAAGTGCTGGAAATTTATATGTAGACGTGTTAGAAGACTCCGTAAGATATGAACAAACATTACAAACGAGATATTTTCAAGATAGTTGCTACAAAATCATTAAAGATATTTACAAAAAAGAAAAGACTATAAAAGACATTCCTGTCTTTTATCTTACAGTTGGTACTATTGTTAATAAACCTTTCCCAATAATGAATACTATTGCGATGGACGAGGTTAAAAGTTCTGGTACACTAAAATTTATAGAAGATGATAAATTAAAAGTTGCAATACAAAAGTATGCAAATACGGGTAGCTATTTAAGAGGTAGACAAGCGCGTGAATTCGATTTAAGTGACAAGATGATTGATCCTATTATACTAAATCATTTCGATTTTAATTATTTTAGACAATTAAATCAAGGCAATAATGGTAAGCCATTTCAAATAATAAATAATAGAATAGTCATTAATATTCCTATACCCTCAGACTTAAAAATTAGGAATGCTAATAAATTAGACTTCGATTATTTCTTTTCCGCTTTTGGTATGTATCAAACGATCCGTGCAGGCAGCAATGAAGGTTATATTACTAAAACACAGAAACAGTGTCACGAACTTTTAGCTCTTTTAAGAAATTACCTAAGAGAGCATGATGCGCTTAAAGATTAAAAATCTAAACAGGCACTAAACTCTCCTTAAACGGTTCTCTTAAATTCTCAGCTAAAAAGCCGCAAAACACAGCAATAAATAACATTAAAAATTCCCAAAAATAAGATTTCCAATTTTTCTTTCCTTCGTGATGAGCATGATGATGTACTTCCATAAATATTAATACATTTGTCTAATTCAAAAGATCGCAACTATGACTTTTCCTATTCTATTCGGCATATTAGCTCTAATTATCATTATCATCAGAAGAAG
>CAMDSI010000025.1 GCA_945906915.1 Spirosoma fluviale
AATTGTCGTGTTTCTAAATACCACCAGATGGATTCTTCTTCGATGCCTACCTCTTTAGTACGCTGTAAAAGCTTCTCGTAATTGTCCTCTCTTTGAGATCCTCCAATTATTTCACCAATTCCTGGAAATAAAACATCCATCGCCCGAACCGTTTTTCCATCCTCATCTAACTTCATATAGAAGGCTTTGATGTCTTTCGGGTAGTTCGTTAAGATGACTGGTTTTTTGAAATGTTTTTCTACTAAATAACGCTCGTGCTCTGATTGAAGATCGATTCCCCATTCTACCGGATATACGAATTTACCATTTTTATGCGCTTTCGATTGCAATAGAATGTCGATGGCAGCCGTATAGGTTAAGCGTTCGAATTCATTCTCCGTCACAAAACGTAACTTTTCAGATAAGCTTAATTCCGATTGCTCTTGTTTCTTTTTGTTCTTTTCTTCTTCGATTAGACGCTTTTCTAAAAAGGCGATATCGTCTGCACAGTGATCTAAAGCGTATTTGATACAGTATTTAGTAAAGTCTTCCGCTAAATCCATGTTATCAACTAACTCATTGAAAGCCACTTCGGGCTCGATCATCCAAAACTCCGCTAAGTGACGGGTGGTATTCGAATTCTCCGCTCGGAAAGTAGGTCCGAAGGTATAGACTTTAGACAAAGCCATCGCCCCTAATTCTCCTTCTAACTGTCCTGAAACCGTTAAATTCGTTTCTTTACCAAAAAAATCTTCCTTATAATCCACCTTTCCATCTTCCGTTAACGGAGGATTGATAGGGTCCAAAGTCGTCACGCGGAACATCTCGCCAGCTCCCTCTGCATCCGATCCCGTAATGATAGGCGTATGTAAATAGAAGAAACCGTTATTGTTGAAATAGGTGTGAATCGCGTAGGCCAAAGCATGGCGAATGCGCAATATCGCAGAGAAGGTGTTCGTTCGAGGACGCAAGTGTGCAATCTCGCGCAAGAACTCTAAAGAGTGTTTCTTAGGCTGCAAAGGGTATTTCTCCGGATCGGCTGTTCCGTAAACTTCAATGGAAACGACTTCCACTTCTACGTTTTGGCCTTGTCCTTGTGAGGCAATTAATTTACCTGTAACAGCGATACAAGATCCCGTAGTCACTAATTTCAACGTTTCTTCTGAAACGGTTCCCTCTGAAACGACTGCTTGGATATTGTGGATAGTCGATCCATCATTCATCGCAATAAATGCGACAGACGAGGAAACTCTTTTCGTACGAACCCAAGCTTTCACGACAATGCTTTGCTGCGTGGGTGCTAAACGTAGTATTTCTTTGATTTGCATAAATGACTCGGGCATTATTAATAAAAAGGCCTAAATAGAGGCAATAACCCTCAAAATTACAGATAAAAAACCGATTTATTTTATTTATTTGTAATTAAAAATCGGCTTATCTTTGGTGTAGATTATATAGACAATGCAGGGATTTTCCTTAAAACAGAATCAACAACAGAACCTCTCGCCACAACAGATACAATATATCAAGTTGTTGCAGATTCCTACGGCTGAATTAGCGGCTAGGATCGAGGAGGAATTGGAGGATAATCCGGCTCTAGAGGAAGGCTTAGATCATAATGAGGAACAGGAGCCACGAGAAACCCTAGATGATCTGGAGCGGGAGGAAATGGAAGTAGGGGATTATCTGCAAGATGACTATGCCGGTTACAAGATGGCCGGGGACTCTTATGATCCCAATGAGGAAACGCGCGAAAGACCTTTGGCCACCGAATCTAGCACCCAAGAGTATTTATTAAACCAAATCCGTTACGTAGTTCGCAACGAGCGAGAGGAAATCCTCGCCCAGCAAATCATCGGTTCCCTAGAAGAGGACGGTTATTTGCGCCGAAATATAGAAAGCATTGTGAATGATCTCGCTTTCACGCAAGGCTTTGAGACGGATTATGATGAAGTGGAACAGGTTTTATTCAAAGTGCAATCGTTAGATCCTGCCGGTATTGCTGCGCGTAGCTTGCAAGAATGTTTGTCATTACAATTGCATCGCAAGGAATCGGATGCGCCGGCACATCTATTAGCGATTCGTTTAGTCGATGATTTTTTTGAGGAGTTTTCCAAAAAGCACTTCAGCGTTTTACTCTCCAAATTAGCCATCGCAGAGGAAGAACTAAAAAAAGCGATGCAAGTCATCACTCATTTGAATCCCAAACCAGGTGGGGGAGACGACGCGCCTATCGCCCCTTATTTGCAGCCCGATTTCATCATTACTAACCAAAACGGGAAAATTGAGATCAAGATAAATGGGAAGAATGCACCTGAACTTCGAGTTTCTCGTGCTTTTCAAGAGATGTTACAGACCTACGATAAGGGCGACAAGAAGCAAAAAGATATCAAAGAGGCAGTTACGTTTATCAAACATAAATTAGATTCGGCCTCTTGGTTCATTTCTGCTATCCAGCAACGCCAAGGTACTTTGATGAAGACGATGGAGAGTATTGTTGCCAAACAATATGAGTTCTTTTTGACCGGTGATGAGGCGGTTTTGAAGCCTATGAAGATGAAAGAAATTGCGGCAATGATAGAAATGGATATTTCCACGGTCTCTCGCGTAGTTTCGGCGAAGTCGGTACAAGCTGATTTTGGCATTTATCCCTTAAAATACTTCTTTTCAGAAGGCATTACTCATGAATCTGGCGAGGACTTCTCTACCCGAGAAGTAAAGAACATCTTGCGCGAGATCATCGAGCAAGAACCGAGCTCAGAGCCTCATTCGGATGAGGATTTAGAACAATTATTGCTTGATCGCGGCTTCGTCGTAAAGCGCAGAACGGTGGCTAAATACCGTGATCAGCTGGGAATTCCAGTGGCGAGATTGAGGAAACATTTATAATCAGTTTCTAGATTAGGATTTCGATGAATTTTACTTACCTTTGGAGTTAGTAACGTATGGCGTCATTATGATTAAATCCTTCGGTTCTAAAGAAACATTAAAAATTTGGAATGGAGAGAGGTCAAAACGCTTACCATTTGAAATTCAAGAAATTGCGCGTAGAAAATTACGTATGATTCAAGCGTCAGAAAATATAAATGACTTACGAATTCCTCCTGCAAATCGATTAGAAAAGCTTTCCGGTTCGGCATCTGAATTCTATAGTATTCGTATTAATGATCAATGGCGAATTATATTTAAATGGATAAATGGGTCGGCGGAAGAAGTAGAAATTGTAGATTATCATTAATATGGAAAATTTGAAAAATATACATCCTGGTGAGATTTTAATGGAGGAATTTCTCCTTCCTATGGGTATTTCAGCCTATCGCTTAGCGAAAGAGATTAATATACCGCAAACCCGGATTTCTGAAATATTAAAAGGACGACGTAGAGTGACGGCGGATACAGCCTTGCGTTTGTCTTTGTTTTTTGGTAATTCTGTAAAATTCTGGATGAGTTTACAAGATGATTATGATATTGAAGAAGAATTGAGATTAAAGAAAAATGAATTTGATTTAATTCGAAAATATGAATTTGCATAAGCTATGATTTTCAACTACCTAAAGCTCCACCGAAACGGTCCCATCTGGACCTTAACTTTAAATCGTCCAGAGGTCTATAATGCCTTAAATGCAGGCTTGATTCACGAAATCAGGGAGGTGGCAGAAGCGGCTCAAATCGACGATGAGGTTCGTGTATTAGTCATTACGGGAGAAGGGAAGGCCTTTTGTTCGGGGGCTGATTTGAAATCTGGTGTAAGCGATCCTAATTTAGGGAATGTGTTGCGCACAACTTATAATCCGATGATTTCTGCCTTAAGAGGTTTAAACAAACCTGTGTTAGGTGCGATAAATGGAGTGGCAGCAGGAGCTGGCTGTAGTTTAGCTTTAGCCTGTGATTACCTCATCGCGAAAGAAGATGCTTATTTCTCCGAATTATTTATCCAAATTGGTTTAGCCATGGATGCGGGTTCCACGGCCTTTTTAATGCAGTCGGTAGGATATCACCGTGCTTTTGATTTAGCTACAACAGGACGTAAAGTAGGAGCAAAAGAGGCGAAAGAGATTGGATTGGTGGCGGAGGTGGTTTCGGAATCAGATTGGGAAGCGAAGGTGCATGAAATAGCCTTATCCTTTTCGAAGAAAGCAACCTTGTCTATCTCGTTGATGAAGCGTTCTTTGCAAAGGGCTTATAATCAGGATTTAGCAGCGACCTTAGCTTCGGAAGCGGAGGAACAAACTATCTTAGGAAAGAGTGAGGACTTCGCTGAAGGCGTGATGGCCTTTATGCAAAAAAGGGCTCCTCATTTCAAGGGGAAATAATTTTTGGAAAATTTCGGCTGCTTTTTTTTCATATTGCTAAAGAAATCCTACCTTTGCAATCCCGAAAGGGCAATGGTTGCGTAGCTCAATTGGATAGAGCATCTCACTACGGATGAGAAGGTTTGGGGTTCGAGTCCCTACGCGACCACAGAATTGAAAAGACCTGTACGAAAGTGCAGGTCTTTTTTATTTTTTCTTCTATCTTTAAGCAACCTATTAAATAACCATGAAGAAAATTCTTACCCTGTGCTTGTTAGCACCTTCCCTGATTTTTGCGCAAGAAATTAAAGTACCAGCTGGCTTTCATGTAAGTGAAATTGGGAAGGATCTTGGCTCAACCCGTCATTTAGCCGTTTCGAAGCAAGGCGATGTCTATGCGAAATTGTCCAAACTCAAGGATGGAAAAGGGATCCTTTTATTGAAGGATAAGGATAAAGATGGGGTATATGAGGAGCAGACGTTGTTTGGTAATTATACGGGTACCGGAATCGCCATTCACGATGATTATTTCTATGCTTCATCGAATAAGGGTGTTTTTCGATATGCTTTGAATGCAACTGGTGAGGTGGCGGATTGGAATAAATTCGAAACGATTGTGAATGCTTTGCCAGATCATGGTCGGGATAATGCGAAGACCTTTGTGTTTGATCAGGAGCGCAAAAATATCTATGTGACGATTGGTTCTTGGAATGATCCGTGCAGAGAGCCAGGTACAGGGAAAGGAATGAGTCCGTGTGCGGTTTTGGATTCTGCTGGGGGTGTTTGGCGTTTTGATGCGAATAAATTGAACCAGGGTTTTGCAGATGGAACTCGTTTTGCGACTGGCTTGAAAAATGCAGTAGGGATTGTTTGGAATAATTCGACGAAGTCTTTGTTTGCGATGGCACACGGAAGAGGTCAATTCCACGATTTTTACCCACAATATTATACGCCAAAACAAAGCCAGGAGCTTCCTTCAGAAGCGATGTATGAATTCAAAAAGGAGGGTGACGATGCCGGTTGGCCTTATATTTATTACGATCATATTCAAAAGAAGAAAATTGTCGCTCCAGAGTATGGTGGTGATGGAAAGAAAACAGGAGGAGAAAATGCTTTGAATCCGGTGGTAGCTTTTCCAGCTCACATGGGACCGAATGATCTGCTTTTTTACACAGGAAACAGTTTTCCTGCCCGTTATAAAAATGGTGCATTCATCGCTTTTCATGGTCAATCAGCCGAATTAAAGAAGGGTTATTTTGTCGCCTTTGTTCCCTTTAAAAATGGAAAGCCGTCGGGTCCTTGGGAAATCTTTGCAGATAATTTTTCTGGACAAGATTTAACGAAACCGACTGGTCCTATCGAACACCGTCCCTGCGGACTAGCACAAGGGCCAGATGGATCGCTGTTTGTGAGTGATGATTTGAATGGGAGTATTTGGAAAATAAGCTACAAGAAATAAATATTTAAAATGGTTCAATACAATACAAAAGACTGGATAACCTTTATTTTTCGTTTTCATCAATCGGATACTTTTCGAAAATTATTGCCATTAATGGTTCTGATTGGAGTGTATTCAGGTTTGGTTTGCTTTTTAGAAGAAGAGGTTTTTCATCTTGGAGAAGACAGTTTAGTCAAAAACATTTCTGTGATGCACAGTATGTTAGGATTTGTTATCTCTTTATTATTAGCCTACCGTACGAATACAGCCTATGATCGTTGGTGGGAAGGACGAAAATTGTGGGGATCATTAGTAAACAACAGTAGAAATTTAGCCTTAAAAATTGCCGTCATCTTAGAAAGTGAAATAGATCGTCACTTTTTCCAAAAAGTGATCCCTTTGTATGCGCACATTCTTCAAAAATATTTAGCGGATGATGAGGCAGGTTTAGTCCTTTTCGAAGGTCTTGATTTAGATATTGACCACACGAAACATAAACCTAATCAGGTGGCGAAAATGCTCTTTAAAAAGACAGATGAATTATATAAATCGGGTAAAATCTCAGGACATCAACTCCTCTATTTAAATACCGAATTACAATCTTTTACAGACGTATGCGGTGCTTGTGAGCGTATCAAAAATACACCTATCCCTTATTCCTATAGTGCTTTCATTAAGAAATTTATCTTCTTCTATGTGATGACTTTGCCATTTAGCTACACCTTTATTCTGAGCTACTATGTGATTCCTGTGGTAGTTTTTATTTTTTACGTACTAGCTAGTTTGGAATTAATTGCGGAGGAAATCGAGGATCCGTTTGGTAATGATGCAAATGATTTACCTACGGAAAAAATCGCTGCTAATATTAAAAAGCACGTGGACGAAATATTCGCGTGATCGCGTTTATTTCAACGCCTTCCGCAACACCTTTAAATCCCCATCGATGGATTTAGGATCGTAAGTTAATCCGAGGATTTTAGCCACGAAAGGATAAACGTTCACATTCTCAAATCCGTCCAGTTGTAGTCCTGATTTAATGGCAGGACCCCATGCCTGAAAGCTAGCGCGCATTTCGGGTAGAGCGGTGTCAAAACCGTGTTTGCCTTTCGAGGTTTTTCGGGTAGACAGGTTAAATACTTGTGGGAGTTTTGGCACTAATAATAGATCCCCTAAACGGTTAAATTTATCATCTGATTTGCGATAATGCCAATGTGCCGGAGTTTCATCCATCTTATAGGTCATAAAACGCGTGTCCTTTTTTAATTCCTGATAAGTCGAGTCGATTTTCGAAGGATCCTTCGCATAAACGTGCAACAAGGCATCTCCATAAGGCACTTGAAAAGCTGTGGTATTCAATGGAGCAGGTTTGCCGATGGTATTCACATTATCTACCTCTTTCATTCCGTGATCTGAAACAAATATAAAGTTGATCGGAAGCCCTAATGGAGCTACAGCTGCTTCTAAATCCGCAATGGCCTGATCCACAAACTGCACCGAACTTTTTACCCGAGGATCTTCTGGCCCAAATTCATGCGCATCGTGATCCACTTCCGGAAAATAAAAAGTAATTAAATGAGGTCGCTTCTCTGCCGGTAGGGAAAGCCAATGCTTAACCTGAGCGATACGGGTTTTGATATCGATCAACTCATTATAAACATAGTAATAAGACGGATAAGTGTCTTGAATGTTCGCATCAGAGGCTACCCAATAGAAACTAGCTGAAACCATCTGCTGTTTTTCGGCTAATACCCAAAGCGGAGTTCCACCATACCATTTTCCTTCACCCACCATTTTTTTGTTAGCCTGGCGGTATTCTTGTCCTGAAGCAACATCTAAATAGGTATTATCTACTAAGCCGTGGTGTGCAGGGTATAAACCCGTAGCGATGCTGTAGTGATTAGGGAAGGTTAAAGAAGGGTAAGAGGCTTGCATATAGCTTGCCTTTACACCTGTCGATTCTTTGGATTGTAGGTATTTAGCCTCGTATTTATGCGAAAAATCAGAGCGAAAACCATCCGCTGAAATTAAAATAATGTAGGGTTTCTCCTGTTGAATTTTCGAATTAGAACGACCAGCGATGATATGCTGCGTAGTATCTTGAGCCCAGCCAGAAAAGCTAAAAACTAACAATAAGGCAATCAATCTCATGATTTCTTTTTCCAAAAGTTTCCGCCGCCGGACTTTCCGCCGCCTGATTTAAATCCGCCACTCGACTTTCCGCCTCCTGATTTACCCTTATATCCTCCAAAAGAACTTTTCTGTGCCGCTGGATTATATTCCGGCGTCTCCCCAAACTCTTCAGGAACAGCCGCCTTCGTCACTTCTTTCTCTAATAAATCTTCAATGGTCTTAAATTTGCGTTGTTCAGCCTCCGTGATCAGCGTATAAGCCGTTCCTTTCGTCTGGGCACGCGCGGTACGACCGATGCGGTGGATATAATCCTCTCCGTCATTTGGCACATCGTAATTAATAACTAATTCAATTTCGTCGATGTCAATACCACGGCTCAAAATATCCGTCGCCACTAAAATCTTCGTCTTCTTATTTCTAAAGTCCTGCATCACTTGTTCCCGCACCTCTTGTTCTAAATCAGAGTGAATCTCCTCTACAGAGAATCTAGCACGCTTTAAATCCGAAGTAAGGGATTTGACATTCTGCTTTTTAGAACAGAAAACAATCACGCGAGTATAATCCTGAAGTTTTAATAAATGCTTTACCAGCGGACTCTTCTGCTTTTCATACACCACAAAAGCCTCTTGAACAATTTGCTCAGGTGGTTTCGAAACGGCGATATTGATTTCGACCGGATTATCTAATAGTTTTTGGGCCAAAGTCTTCATCCTAGGCGCAAAAGTCGCCGAGAATAACAAATTCTGTCTCTTTTCTGGCAAGAAGGAAATGATCTTCATCAAATCATCCGAGAATCCCATATCGAGCATTCTGTCCGCCTCGTCTAGTACTAAATAACTGCAATGTTTTAGGTTCACGTACCCCATATTTAAATGGGCAATCATGCGACCTGGAGTACATACAACGATATCCACACCACTGGTCAAAGCCGTTTTCTCTGTTGTAAAGGAATTGCCATCTCCACCACCATAAATAGCGATCGAGCTCACGTTTGCGAAATAGCCTAAACCTTCCATATTGCCTGCAATCTGAATAGCTAGTTCACGGGTAGGAACAATGATAAGCGCATTAATATGGTCCTCTGGGTGAGGTTCAGTGATTAATTTGTGTATGATGGGAAGCAAAAAAGCGGCTGTTTTGCCGGTTCCTGTTTGGGCTGAGGCTAAAATGTCACGGCCCGCTAAAATGGGTTGTATAACTTGGGATTGCACCGGTGTGGCGGTTTTGTATCCCATTGAACTGATACCGTCTAATAGTTTTGGGCTGAGCCCGAGTTCTTCAAATGTCAAAGTATGTGTGTTTATTTTACCTTCTGATAGGTGGACAATCAATACTTCGATCTAAATGGAAGATTAACTGAAATTGAGTAACAAAATAATGATCTACTAAGTTCGTCGCATATTCTGACGGAATGAGTAATCGAGTGGTTAATTCGGTCTTAGGAGGTTGATTTTTAGGCGCTGCAAATAGATTCCCAAGTTGCGTTCTTAGGCTTGCTTCAAATCCAAAATCCATAAAGTCATTTAAGCGATACCGAAATCCAACGCCTACGGGTATTGAAAAACCAATGGATGGAATCGTTTCATTGAAATTGCGAATCGGATTAGTGGGGTAATCACTCGCAATGATATCCGAATAGCTTCTCCAGGAAGCGCCCGGTATTCCTGCTCCTCCTAAAGAATCTAATTGATAAAGTTCTGTATTACTTGAAACCAAGGCCAGGCCCGCAGATAAATAAGGAGAGAAGCGGTTACGCTTCATGTAATTTTGTTGGTTACCATTTAATTCTAGGAGTCCAGAAATACCAAATTCGACGATATCATTTCTGAATCGAAATCGTAAATCAGGTGTTCTAGGGATTAGCGCCGTATTATCAAAGGTATAATCATTTCCCGCTAGACGGATATAATTCAAATTACCCTTTATGCTAAAATTTTTGCTAACGTGTCGCGTTAAATGCGCCCCTACATTAAATCGACTTTGGTCATTGACTAATCGGTTAAATATTGGTAATTCATCATTTAGACTATAATAATGTGAACTACCCGCTCCGAAGCCGATGGATGTATGTGGGTTAAATGTCGATTTTTTGAAACCTGTTCCTCCTTTTTTACCTATTTTCCAAAATTGACCGTGAGTTGCTGAACTGAAAGCCAAGGTAATTAGTAGGATAAATGAACTTATTCGTAGCATGTGATGCGAATTTTTTAAACGTCAAAAACAAATATACTCATAAATCAATAAACGCTCGAAGCTTGCAATTATTTTGCAAAGCTAATTTGGAATATTTCTAACTTGCTTCTGTCCTTTAGCTTAGGTAATTTTAAGTATAATTCTGTAACCATGAAAAAAATCCTTCTTCTTTTGTCCTTTACCATAGTAGGGGCCTGTAGTTCTAATTCCGAAGTGAGCTTACCCACCGAAAACTTAAATGAAGTTTTAGCCTGCGGGGATGCAAAGGGATTAATCAGTAAATACGGAGCAAAGTCTGTCATTTTAGATACGTCCATAGTTACAGGCGATGACACCTTACGAGGGGCTATTATTTTTCCAGGAACGGCGAAACAGGCGAATGTATTCTTTCATGAGGGAAAGATTTCAGACGTGAGTGTTCATGGGGAGAGTTCTGTATGGAAAACGGCTTCAGGACTTTACTTAGGCTTAAGTTTACAAGAAGTGGAAAAAATTAATGCAAAGAATTTTACGATTTCAGGTTTTGGCTGGGCACATGGAGGTTCAGTCGTTTCGTGGGAAGGTGGAAAGCTTGCCGGAGATAGTACCTTGACTCACCTAGTATCGTTTCGAAATAAGCGCCAAAATATTTCCATCGAGGAATTTAAAAAAGTATCGGGAGAAGCAGAATTTGATGTGCGTCATGCACTTATTCAACAAATGAATCCTGCCCTGGAGCAAATCACGATTTTAAAACCTTATATCCCCACGAAAGAAGAGGGGAAGGGGATTGCAAAGAAGATCGAATCCAGCCAAATACCTGTTCGCTAAGCTAATTTAGGGTTATTCTTGTGGCGGTCCGCATCGCGTTCCGTCTTTTTTAGCAGGTTCTGCTTCAGCGCTTCTTCTAGGTTTATACCCGTTTGATTCGCTAAACAAATCAAAACAAAAAGAACATCGGCCATTTCGTCCCCCAGGTCTTTGTTTTTATCCGACTCCTTTTCGGACTGTTCGCCGTAGCGTCTTGCGATGATGCGCGCCACTTCGCCCACTTCTTCTGTCAGCATCGCCATATTCGTCAACTCGCTGAAATAGCGAACGCCTACGGTTTTAATCCACTCATCTACTTGTTGTTGTGCGTTTGAAATCGTCATAATTAGGGATTTTTAGAGTCGATGATAAGGGTAACGGGTCCGTCGTTTGTTAAATTGATTTGCATATCTGCGCCGAATACGCCTGTCTGGATTTCTTTGCCTAATCTCTCTGATAAAGAAGTAATCATCAGTTCATAAAGCGGTATCGCCTGTTCTGGTCTAGCCGATTCAAGAAAACTAGGGCGATTGCCTTTTCGAGTAGCCGCATAGAGCGTAAACTGGCTCACCAGCAAAAGCTCACCTGAAACGGCCTTTAAATCGAGATTCATTTTGCCTTCCTCATCAGAGAAAATGCGCAAACCTGCCATCTTACCAGCTAAATAAGTTACATCTTCTGGTGTATCATCCACGTGGATGCCTAATAGGACTAAAAAACCCTGTTGGATGGAGGAATATAAGGTCCCATCGATGTGCAGACTAACTTGACTAACGCGTTGAATGACCGCTAACATCTTATAACAACCAGTAAACTATTAGGAAATAGACCCCATAGCCTAAAATGTCATTCGTAGTCGTGATGAAAGGACCAGAGGCCACTGCTGGATTAATCTTCAATTGATTTAAAACTAAAGGCGTAATTGTTCCCATTAAACTAGCCAGCATTACCACGGCAAATAGAGAAAGAGAAACGGTTGCCGATAGCATTATTTCTCCTGAATCGACTAATAAGGAACATCCAAAAGCAAAAATGGCAGCGATTAATGCATTGATTAAGGCGACAACGAGTACTTTTTGAAGACGTTTTCCTAAGCTGGTATCCAAACCACTTTTATCTGCTAAGGACTGTACAATTAAGGACGATGATTGAATGCCCACATTTCCACCCGTCGAACCAATTAAGGGAATGAAAGCGGAGATGGCTGGTAAAATCGCGATCGTATCATCGAATCGGTCAATGATCTTAGCCGCAATAAAACTACCCACCATGCCACCTATTAACCAAGGAAGACGGGAACGAACTAATAACCAAACAGAGTCATCTTCTTCTACATCTTCCGAGATACCGGCCATGACCTGAATATCTTCTTGAGCAGATTCCGTAATAAAATCGACCACGTCATCGATCGTAATTCGACCTAATAAGCGCCCTTGAATGTTAATCACTGGAATAGCTTCTAAATCGTATTTCTGCATTAAGTCAGCCACCTCTTCTCCAGACGCATAGGTCTGAACAGAAACGATTTCATCATCTTCGTAGACATCCGCAATTTTAGAACCACGTTTTGCTAAGATAATTTTCTTTAAAGAAACAGTTCCTAAAAGAAGCCCATCATCATCAATTACATAAACCGAATACACCTTCTCCACATCCTCCGCTTGTTTCCGGATTTCCTCCACACATTCGGTCACTGTTTGGCTAATATTAATCTTAATTAACTCTTTTTGCATTAAACCGCCCGCACAATCTTCGTCGTAATGCATTAAGTCGATAATGAATCGAGCTTGCTCGCGGTCTTTTAACAGGGCGATTACTTCTTCGCGTACTTTTACCGGTTGTTCGTTTAAAATATCTACGGCATCATCGGAATCGATTACATTAATGTAAGAGGCGATTTCCTTCGATGTGAAGTTCTTTAGGAATTTTTTGCGGTCATCTGAATCGAGAGTTGAGATGATTTCAGCCGCAATTTTTGTGTCGATTAATAGGACAAGATACCTTGCCTCATCCGTCGTTAATTCAATTAAAATATGGGTGATATCGGCTGGGAAAAGCTCATCCAGCTTCAATAAGATTTCCTCATTCGCCTGATTTTCGATCAGCAGGCGGATGTCCTCTATGAACTCTTTTGTAAGTTCAAACGGAAGGTGTTGTGTGTTTACTACTTCCATGGTTTGAGGTGATTTTTAAATTAAACAATGCAAATTACTAAAATTAGATCGATTAAGCGCCTTGGTAGCCATTATCTTTCCATAAATTGGTCAATTCAGTGAATTCGGGAACCCCTAATTGTTCTGCTCTTTTAGATAAAAGTGGATGCTCAGGTAATTGCATGGCTCTTAGCGCATTGCGTAATGTTTTGCGTCGTTGATTAAAAGCCATTTTTACCAAAGACTTGAATTTAGCCGGATCGCAATCGAGTTTTTTATCCCAATTCCGCACGAGGCGAATGACGCCTGAGTTGACTTTAGGCGGGGGAGTAAATACTTCTGGTCCTAAACTAAATAGGTATTCAATATCGTAGTAGGCCTGTAAAAGCACGCTTAAAATACCGTAATCCTTATTGCCTGGTTTAGCGGCTAAACGGACAGCTACTTCTTTTTGCAGCATTCCCACCACCTCGATGCATTGGTCTTTGTATTCTAATACGCGGAAGAAGATTTGGGTGGAGATGAAATAGGGAAAATTACCTACTATGGCGAATTTTTCCTCCCCAAACATATTCTCCAAAGGATAACGTAAAAAGTCCCCATCGATTAATCGTGGACCCGTAAACTCAAGATAGTTTTTACGTAGGTAGTCGACAGATTCTTTATCGATTTCGATGAGCGAGGTTTCGTATTCGGTTTTTTTGACCAAAAACTGAGTCAATACACCCATTCCAGGACCAATCTCTAACACTTTTGTGTAAGCTCCAGCCGGCTGCAAGCCATCCACGATGCGCTTCGCTGCCTCTAAATCATTTAAAAAATGTTGTCCTAAACTCTTTTTTGCTCTTACTTGCACCGGGTCTCTGGGGTTTAAGGGGTAAAATTAAGCCCTTTTTCGTACATTTAATCAAAATTCCCGATTAAAGGTATGGAGGATAGGAATGCCCTGATTAAAACATTGGATTCCCTGAAGCTTTTTGGCATCATTATGGCGCTGGATGGCACCATCACGCATGCGAATGAGTATACGCATCAATTGCTAGGTTATAAGCCAGCGGAATTAAATGGAAAGGACTTCTTTACGACACTAGTTCCCGATGGAGAGAGTGAAACCCGTCGCGTCGCATTTAACAAAGCGATTCAGACCGGAGGTTTATTCGAAGAGAGAGAGAGGAATTACAGGACAAAATCTGGGTCCATTAAATGGGTAGAAGTTGCTTCTACCGTGGTGAGTGATAATTTCCTCAGTATAATAGGGGAGGATGTCAGCGAAAAGAAGAAGGTATCAGAAGCCCTGACTCGTTCAAACGCTCAATTACAAGACTTAATTAATAATACGACTGACTTAATCCAAATCACCGGGGTGACTGGACGCTTCCTGTTTGTTAACCGAGCCTGGTTAGAGACGATGGGTTACAGCGAGGAAGAGGCGAAGGATTTAAAAATTCAGGATGTGCTGCATCCCGAGTTTGCACACCAGACTCAGACACAATTCGATGCTTTAGCGAAAGGAGAGGATATTCCGGAATTTACAGCTGTTTTTAGACGTAAAGATGGACGTCGATTATACGTAACAGGTTCTGCTACTTGTCGTTTTGAGCGGGGGACTCCTACAGCCTATCGCTGTATTTTGCATAATTCAACGGCAAAAGTTCGGGCAGAGCGAGCAAATAAATTGTTCTCTTCCATCTCCCAGGTGGCAATTAATTCGTCTAATCTAGATGATTTGTTTGTGAACATTCACAAGCAATTAGGGGAAGTGATTGACGTGAAGAACTTCTTTATTGCGCAATACGATCCCGGGAAAAGCTTTATTTATTTCCCTTACTACATCGATGAATACTTTAATTCCCGCGTGCATTTTACTAAGCGACGATTAGGGAATGGTCTGACGGAATATGCTTTGATGGCAAATAAGCCGCTGATTTTGCACGATGATGATATTCACCAGCTCGCTGCAGAGAAGAAGATTTACCTCTATGGGGTGGTGCCCAAAGTTATGCTATGTGTTCCCCTGCGCATCGGGGACCGTGTGACTGGAATCATTGGGGTTAAATCGTATGAGCGTGCGAATAAATACGAGAACCGAGATTTAGAATTATTAGACTTTATATCGGGGCAAGTGGCGATTGCGATATCGAGGAAGCAGGCGGAAGAAGCTTTGGGAAGAGAAACAGCTCGCTTAAATGCTATTTTCGATAGCTCCTCCCACTTAATGTGGTCCGTGAATAAGCGTTTAATGTTAATGAGTTTTAACCACGATTACTCCGATTTATTAGAGCAAGAGCTGGGGATGAAACCTCATATTAGCTCGGAAACGATGGGCTTCAAGCTTATGTCTCCAGAGGAGCGAAAAGTGTTAGAGGATCATTATAAATTAGCTTTTAAGGGGGCTAAGCAGCATTTTGAATTACGTATTCACAAGAAAGACGACTCCGATCGTTGGTTAGAGGTCTATTTAAACCCGATTTTAGATCAAGGGATAATTTCCGAGGTTTCGGGTATTGCGCGCGACATTACGGATTTGAAGAAGTACCAAATTGAACTCGTCGAGGCGCGCGAACAGGCGGAGCACTCGCTGCAGGTGAAGGAGCAGTTTTTAGCGAATATGTCCCACGAAATTCGTACTCCAATGAATGGAGTAATCGGGATGGTGGATCTCTTGTGTGACACTCCATTAGATGAAGATCAGCGCGATTACTTGCAAACGATTCGCAAGTCGTCCGAAACGCTTTTACATATTTTGAATGATATTCTGGATCTCGCCAAAATTGAGGCAGGCAAGATGGTGCTGCATCCAACAGATATTCTGTTAGAAGATGTGTTTGATCGATTGATGGCTTTGTTTACGCCATTAGCGCATCAGAAAGGGAATAAAGTTTCGTACAAGTTAGACGACAAAGTTCCGGCTTATGTCAAGGTGGATGAAACACGTTTATTGCAGATTCTCTCGAATTTAACTTCGAATGCGTTGAAATTTACCGAAAACGGATCCGTGAAAATTGCGGTGAAAGTTAAATCGCTAAAGGAAGATAGTACAGAATTAGAAGTACGTGTGAGCGATAATGGAATCGGAATTAGTGCAGTCAATTTAGAAAAACTCTTTAATGCTTTCCAACAAGTAGATAATTCTACTTCGAAAAATTATGGTGGAACTGGTTTAGGATTAGCCATTTCTCGTGAATTCTGTAAGATGATGGACGGAGAGATCGGTGTAGAGTCACAAGAGGGTAAGGGAAGTACGTTTTGGTTTACCATCAAACTTGCTGCAGGGGATTCTGCTTTAGCTACTAAAACGAAGAAATCGGATAATCTTTCAATTTCGGGTAGTCTGCATTCGGTACACGCCCGTGTATTATTAGTGGATGATAATGCCACGAATCGCAAGGTGGCAGGTCAGATTCTACTGAAGGCCGGTTGCGAGGTAATTATGGTGCCTAGTGGCCAGGACGCGATTTCTGTACTGCAAAATGACATTCATTTCGATTTAGTATTAATGGATATCCAAATGCCAGAGATGGATGGAATGGAAACGACTCGCCGTTTAAAAGCCCTGAGTTTAGCCTCCCTTCCTCCGATTGTGGCGATGACGGCTTATGCGATGAAGGAAGACCGGGAGCGATTCCTAGCTGCTGGAATGGATGATTATTTAGCTAAACCGATCCGAGCGCAACAGCTTATTCAAACGGTGTCGCGCTGGGTATCTGATGGACATGCTTCTGTCGAAGATGCGTTAGAGGTATCTGGTTTTGTCGTGGACGAAGAGGTTCTTGCCTCGCTTTCTGATGCGGTGGGCGGCGATCCCGCTTTCGTGAAAAGTATGCTGGAAGAGTTTATTGTGGAGGCCAAAGAACAAGTAGCCGCTGCTATTCTTTTTCATTCTGAGTCGAATTGTAAAGGTGTTCAATCCGAACTGCATACCCTTAAAGGGAATTCGGGTACTTTAGGCGCTTCTCAGGTGCACTCCCTTTGTGAGAAGATCGAAATAAAGGCGAAGGTATGTGATTTCGAACATTTCGCTAATGAGATCGTTGACTTGCAAATTGCCTTGAAGAATTTCGAAGACGCCATTAAAGCCAAATTCGCCTAATATGCGCCATTTTGGCGTGTTTTTCTATAGATTTGCTTTGAATTTAATGTCATTTTTTCCGATTTTTTCGATTGGGTATTCATTTGCTTGTTAGGAGTAAAACCTAGCCGATATGAACCCAAATAATTACACATCACAAGCTGGAATTGTCATTCAAAACGCGATGGAAATCGCGAGCCAGAATGGCCAGCAAGCCATCGAAACGGGGCATCTTTTGCAAGCGATCTTGCAGGACGACACCCAAACATCCGCCTTTTTACTCAAGAAAAATGGCGTGACTGTTCCACAAATTCAGGAGAAATTACAGACCATCCTTTCGTCTTACCCCAAAGTATCAGGCGCACAACAGCCCTATGCTAGCAATGCCTTGCAGCAAGTGTTTACGAAAGCGGAGGCTTTGAAATCGGAATTTGGAGATTCGTATGTGAGCGTAGAAATTCTATTTCTGGCTTTAATCGAATCCAAAGATGCCATTACTGACTTATTGAAGTCTTTAGGCATCACGAGTGCAAATTTTAAAAAATCCATCAAAGAACTAAGAGGAAATAGAAAAGTGAACGATCCACATGCAGAAGGAACTTACCAGTCTTTGGAAAAATACGGTAAGAATTTAAATGATTTAGCGAAAGCCGGAAAAATTGATCCGGTCATCGGACGTGACGAAGAAATTCGCCGTGTCTTACAGATATTATCCCGTAGGACGAAGAATAATCCTATTCTTTTAGGAGAACCTGGAGTAGGTAAAACCGCCATTGTAGAAGGTTTAGCCCAACGTATTGTCTCTGGTGATGTGCCCGAAAATTTGAAATCTAAGATTGTCATGTCACTCGACATGGGACTTTTAGTGGCAGGTGCGAAGTACAAAGGGGAATTTGAGGAGCGTTTAAAAGCCGTCATAAAGGAAGT
>CAMDSI010000026.1 GCA_945906915.1 Spirosoma fluviale
AATAGTTATTTCTTTCTATTCAGATGACGATCATACAGCATTTGAATGATTCCATCTTTCAATCCTAAATCAGGCACTAAAATCGTTTTACATCCACCTAATTCCATCGCAGTTAAATAGATGGAAGCTGCCGGAACAATCACGTCAGCCCGGTCCGTATTTAGACGTAGTTTATTCACTCGATCTTCAAAAGAAAAAGAACCCACATAGGCTGCCATTTCAAATAACGCATCAAAACTCATCGATTTTTCCTCTGGCGCAGGCTTGGATAAATTAAGTAATTTTGCCATATTTCCTCCGGTTCCAATGGCCTCAATATCGCCAGAAATCAATTCCATTTGCTGAGCAATCCAGTTCCTCATCTTCTCCCAATCCCCTTCTTTTTCTGTACCTTCTAATAAACGAACGGAACCAATTTTAAATGATCTAGAGGCTAACTTCACTCGGTTGCTATAGATGTTTAATTCTGTACTTCCCCCACCCACATCAATGTGCAAATAATTCTTCTTAGGATGTAAAGACTGAACCACTACATCATTAATTAATTCTGCTTCCCGGCTACCATCAATTAATTGGATTTTCATATCCAAAATCTTATGAATACGCGTAATGATTTCAGCTGAATTAGAGGCCTCCCGCATCGCCGAAGTAGCGCAAATGGCATAATCTTTCACTTCGTGCAAGTCCATTAATAATTTATAGGCGTGCATCAACTTGAAGATTCGCACCTCTGATTCTGGCGAAATCAATCCATCACTAAATACATCATGCCCTAAACGAAGGGCGAAACGAACATATTCAATTCGTTTGAAACTAATCACACCCTCATTCTCTAAAACACTGGAGATTTGAAGGCGGGCGGCATTTGAACCGATGTCAATGGCAGCAAATTTCATGATTTGGCGGGTTTATGAAGGAAAAAACCATTGCCTTGGGCTTCAAAAGTAATCTCAGTACCTAAGACAAAAAGTAATTCTCTTCGATCAATAATAACCGGTATATTTTCAATTAAATACTCCTCGTCATTATCAGTTTTAGCATCAAAACCTAAAACGTAGGTTCCTCCACAGGTTCCTCCACGCATTCCTACACGAAGAAAGGGCTCCGGAAACGTGATGAGTCGAAGGTTTTCTATGGCAGATTCCGTCAAATGCACTGGAGTATCGATTAACATGTATTAACGAGGATGTCGTTGTAAAATTAGCTAATTTTAGGCTCGAAAGGTAAATAAAAGGACAATGACGTATAAAATACTTTGGGCTGACGATGAAATCGATTTATTGAAACCCTATATTTTGTTTTTAGAGGGCAAAGGATATGAAGTATTTACGGTTAATTCCGGTGCAGATGCCTTGGATTTAGTAGAAACACAAAAATTTGATATTTTATTCTTAGATGAAAATATGCCTGGCATGTCAGGCCTAGAAGTTTTATTGCATATTAAAAAAATCCGCCCCAACCTTCCGGTGATCATGATCACAAAATCAGAAGAAGAGGAATTAATGGAGGACGCCATCGGCTCTAAAATAGCGGATTACTTGATCAAACCATTAAATCCAAATCAATTATTACTTTCTGTCAAACGGATTTTTGACAAAAAAAGACTCGAAGAGGGTAAAACCAACGTTACCTACCAACAAGAGTTTTTAGCCTTATCAATGCAATACCAGGATCATTTGAATGCAAAAGAATGGTCAGAAATTTACGAAAAACTCATTTATTGGGAGCTTGAGATCGACACCACCGAGAATAAATCGATGGCGGAGGTTTTGAACAACCAAAAAAATGAAGCAAATGCACATTTCAGTAAATTCATTGAGAAGAATTACGAAGGTTGGTTAATGAATCCGAATACAGAAACGCCTGTTCTCTCGCATTTAATGCTTCGGAAACATGTATTTCCTAAAATAAATGACAAAAGTCCCTTGTATTTTATTTTAATTGATAACCTACGCTTTGATCAATGGAAAACGTTGGACAAATACATCCAAGAATATTTTCGATTAGAGTCAGAAAGCACCTATTTTTCCATCTTACCTACCACGACTGCTTACGCGAGAAATTCCATCTTTGCTGGTATGATGCCCTCAGAAATCGCTAAAAATTATCCGGATAAATGGGTTTATGATTTAGGGGACTCAGACGATGAAGAGGGATTCAATAAACACGAAGAATTTTACTTGCAGGAGCAATTAAAGCGTTTAAAAATTAACGCCAAAAGCTCCTATCATAAGATTATCCATCAATATCAGGGAAAACAATTAGTGGACAATTTTAATAAATTAGCCACCAATGATTTAAATGTCATCGTCTATAATTTCGTCGATATGCTTTCGCATGCACGTACGGACATGGCAATGATTAAGGAATTAGCTCCGGATGAGTCAGCTTACCGCAGTTTAACTGCAAGTTGGTTTCAGCATTCCCCCTTGTTTGACTTATTAAAGAAGATCGCTGAGAAAAAGGGTCGAGTAATTATCACCACAGATCATGGAATGATTCGAGTTCAAAATCCCATCAAAATTGTAGGGGATCGAAATACGAATACGAATTTACGTTACAAGCAAGGCAAGAATCTAAACTGGGACAATGCCAATAAAATGATGGTTTGCAGAAAGCCAGAGAATATTTTCTTGCCTAAACCTAATGTTTCAACGACCTATGTTTTTGCCAAAGAAGACAATATGTTTGCCTATCCTAACAATTACAACCAATACGTAAACCACTACCGAAATACCTTCCAACACGGGGGAATTTCCTTAGAGGAATGTATTATTCCAGTAATCTACTATACGGGAAAATAATTAGAGAGTAGCGACAGGGAAAATTTTACCGCCGTCGCATTTGAGAATTTGTCCGGGAACTTTAGCCATCGTATTATAATCATGACTAGCCATTATAATGGCCATTCCACTTTGATTCAATTCCTTAAATAATTGCATAATTTCTAAAGAAACCTCTGGATCTAAATGGCCCGTAGGCTCATCAGCAAGCAATAAAACAGGATTATTTAAAATGGCGCGTGCAATACAAATGCGTTGTTGCTCTCCACCAGATAAACGATGAATGCGCTTCGAAATCGAAGAGCTCATTCCTACGCGGCGTAAAACCTCCTCTATCTTAAAACGAATCTCCTCTTTGTTAGTATGACCTGTGGCCTCTAAAACAAAAGACAAATTCTTCTCTACATCGCGATCTGTTAATAATTGAAAATCTTGAAAGACGAAACCTAATTTTCTTCTCAAAAATGGTACATCTGAACGCTTAATCGTATTCAAGGAATAACCAGCCACCGTTGCATTCCCAGATTCAATCGCTAATTCCGCAATAATACTGCGAAAGAACGTGCTTTTCCCACTCCCCGTTTTACCAATTAAATAATAAAAATCTCCTTCATTAATCGTTAAATTAATGTCTTCTAGCGTATTAACGCCGTCCTGTGAAATAGTTACTTGTTCAAAAGATAAAACAGACATAAGAATCGCCTTGGTTATTTAGGAATTTACTTTTGCGTGATCCGCTAAAAATTGAGCCAAACCCGAATCTGTCAATGGGTGCTTTAGAAGTGCTAACATGGCAGATAAAGGACCTGTCATGACATCAGCAGCGGCTTCAGCACATTTAATAATGTGCATTGGGTGACGAACTGAGGCTGCCAAGATTTGCGTTTCAAACTCGTAGTTATCGTAGATCAACCGAATTTGTTCGATTAATTCAATACCGTCGTAGGAGATATCATCTAAACGGCCAATAAAAGGAGAAACATAGGTTGCACCGGCTTTTGCAGCTAATAGAGCTTGGCCAGCTGAGAACACAAGCGTACAGTTTGTTTTAATTCCTCTTTCTGAAAAATATTTCAAGGCTTTAATTCCGTCCTTGATGATAGGAATCTTAACTACAATTTTATCGTCTAATTCGGCTAATTCTTCGCCTTCACGAATCATTCCCTCATAATCAGTCGCAATTACTTCGGCAGAAACATCGCCGTCTACGATATCACAAATCGCTTTGTAATGACGTAAAACGTTGTCTTTACCTGTAATTCCTTCTTTAGCCATTAAGGATGGGTTTGTTGTTACACCGTCCAAAACACCTAAATCTTGTGCTTCTTTGATTTGAGCTAAATTCGCTGTATCGATAAAAAATTTCATAGGTCAGATTTTTAATAACAAAAAAATGGCAAATTCACCGCTACAACCGACCTACCCTTGCTTCGATCAAGACCTGGGGGATTCAGCGGGAGCTGGTAATTTGCCATCACAAAGATGACAAAAAAGGAGCTTTTTTCAAAATAAATATCGTTTTTTTGGAATAGCACCTTAACTTTAAATAATGAAAAAATCGATTCTATTTTTAAGCCTATGCTTTATGTGGGCGTGTTCTACTTCAGGGGAGGCTTGGTTAGAGGAAGCGAAAGCTCGCTTACAGAAAGGGGAAGCCGTTTCTGCTAAAGAAGCGCTTCAAAAAGCCATTGAAAAAAATCCGGGTCTTGCTGAGGCATATAACTTACAAGGCGTGATTCTATTTCAAGAAAAAAATTACCCAGAGGCGGAAGCGGCTTATCGTAAGGCTATTGAATTAAAACCCTCTTTATATGCTTCTCAATTGAATTTGGGGGCTGTTTTGATGGAACAAGGAGTCTGGGATAAAGCCCTCGCTCCTACGGATAAAGCTATTGCTGCTCAGCCAGATTCGAGTGCCGGTTACTTACAAAGAGGAATTATACAGGCAGCACTTGCTAAACCTAAAGAAGCAAAAGCGGATTTTACGAAAGCCATCGGCTTAGCACCTAAAGAAATCAATGCTTACTATAACCGAGGAAACATTTTATTCCAAGAGGAAAATTATGCAGCCGCCATCGCTGATTTTGCGAAGGCAGCGGAGATTAATCCGAATTTTGGAAAAGCTTTTTATGCTTTAGGATTAAGTTATATCAAATCAAATCAAAACGATAAAGCCTGCCTAGCATTCAAGCAAGCACAAAAGCTTGTTTATCCTGGTGCGGCCGAAGCCGTTAAAAATCTATGTCAATAACCATGAGAAAGATACAATTTATTCTAGGGGCCTTTTTTAGCCTCGTATTTGCACTTTTTACCTATTGGCAATTGAATGACCCCGATCCCATTTTATGGGTTCCTGTGTATGCCACAGCTGTGTATACATCGCTGCAAGCGATGCGTGGAAAAACGAATCCGGAACTTTTAATTGTCTTATTCTGCTTATCTCTGTTTGCTGGTTTGCAATTATGGGTGGAAATGACGGCTTGGGAGGGATTTTTGACAGATGGGTTAAGCATGAAAACGCACAATCAGGAATTAGCTAGAGAGGCGGTGGGACTTTGGATTGCATCGGCTTCGTTTGCCTTGTTTTACGGATTAGAAAAAAATAAATAACATGTTAGATCTTGGATTTGTCTCCGCTATTCTTCCGAATAAAAGTCTTTTTGAAGTTTTAGACTATGCCAAACAGCAAAATTTTGCTTGTGTAGAAGTGATGTGCTGGCCTGCTTCGTCAAAGGATGCGCGCAGGTATGCCGGCGTTTCGCATATTGCTGTAGATCAAATGACACACGATGATCTGCTAGATTTGAGAGCTACACTTGCTAAGCATCCAGTGAAAATTTCTGCTTTAGGCTATTACCCTAATCCCCTTGACCCGGATGAAACGCAGGCCACTTTTTACCGAGCGCACATTAAAAAAATCATTCAAGCTGCTTCCGTTTTAGGTATTGAGCGGGTGAATACCTTCGTGGGACGCGATTACACGAAGAATGTGGCTTATAATATCGGTCGTTTCGCTGAGGTTTGGCCAGAAATTATTGCCTTAGCTGATTCATTAAAAATCAAAATAGGCATAGAGAATTGCCCGATGTTCTTTACGGATGATGAGTGGCCGGGAGGAAAGAATTTGATGACTACACCTAAGATTTGGGATGAATTATTTACGATTATTCCGTCAGCGAATTTTGGCCTAAATTACGATCCATCTCACATGGTATTCCAAATGATGGATTATACCTACCCTATCTACCATTATGCGGATCGGATTCACCACGTGCATTTAAAAGACGTAAAAGTGTATCAGGAGAAATTAAATCGCGTCGGAATTTTAGCCAATCCACTGGAATATCATTCGCCCAAAATCCCAGGTTTAGGGGATATCGACTGGGGAAAATTCATCTCTGCCTTGAATGATGTGCGGTACCGCGGTCCTATTGTCATCGAAGTAGAGGATAAGGCATACGAGGGTTCAGAGGAGGATATTGACAAAGCGATTCGAAGTGCTAGGAATCACATTCAACAATTTTTACCATAAAAAAAGGGCTTCATTTCTGAAGCCCTTTTTCATTAAATTCAAGTTTTATTTGCCTGGTTTAGCAAAGATAACCGGATCGATGGCAGGATTAATTTCAACCGAAACCGTTTCGACTGTCATCATGCCACCCATTGGGTTAGCTGTTTCAACAGTATAAGGGAAAGCCAAACCATTGACCATTTTATAGTTCGAGAAACTCACCTCAGAATCTACTTCTTGTCCATTTGCTTGAACTTTAGCCTGTGTCTTCACTACGAAATTAGTTGCCGTAGATACATATACCTTACTATCTTCTCCAGATGGTTTAGTGACTGTTAATAAATAGACATCAGCTCCATCTAATTTCTCCTTAGAAACTAATTCGATTTTATAACCGTCTTTTTTTGCATTCGTTAAAATCGAACCTAAGGTTTTCTGTGAACTTGCCATCTTTACTTGCTCAGAAGGCATATCTTCTGGCTCGCCAGTTCCACCCATCATCGCTGGACGATTCATCCAACCTTTGTCTCCATCGATAGCGGTGATGATTTTATTTCCCATCACTTCAATTTCAGTACGGAAAGATTTACCAATCACTAAGGATGTTTTACTTTCAATGTCCATTCCTTGTACATTAAACTTATTTTTAACTACCGCCGTCTTAACAGCAGCCCATTTGTCTAAGCCACCCATCGCAGCTTCGTGTTTCGCTAGAATTTCTTCTGTAGATTGCGCAGACGCAACAAAAGCGAAAAGCATTCCTGCCACTAGGCAGATTGATTTGATCGTTAATTTCATTTTATAGGGGTTTATTTTCGAAAGTTAAGGTAAAATAGGATAGCTTGAATACCATTCATCCTATTTTTATGCGTGTTTCTTCGGAATTGATCTCATTACGATCAACCATCCAGTTAAAACGAGGATTGCGGCCATAAAAAAGGCCGCACCGGGAAACAAAATAGGTGCGCGTTCGGAAGCAAAATAGGCAAATAGATTGGAAGCTAATAAAGGGCCAAAAATAGTCGTATAGACTGCAAACTCGTTAATCCTCCTTGTAATTCACCTTGCTCATCTGGTCCAACTTGTTGCGTAATTAGACTTTGGAGCGCAGGACCGGCAATTCCTCCTAAACCGAAGGGAATCATAAAGGCATACATCATCCACGATTTAGTGGCATAAGCGAACAAGAAAAAGCCAAATCCATACAACAGAAGGCCGTAAGAAATAGCGCGGATTTCACCGAGTTTTGGCATAATGATACGGGCCAAACCTCCCTGAACAATCGCCACAATTAAACCTACAAAGGCTAAAGAATAACCCACCTGATCCGGAGTCCAACCAAAAACCTTCATCGTAAAATAGGACCAGGTACTCGGATGTACTTGTCCGGCTAATTGAAGGCAGAAAAAAGACCCTACTAAACCTGCGATTACCGGATACTTGGTTAAATTTTTTAAAGAACCGAGCGGATTAGCGCGCTTTATATCGAAGGGTCTTCTGTTCGATTTAGACAATGATTCAGGCAAGATAAAATAGCCGTAAATTCCATTTATCAGGGTTAAGGCAGCTGCGGCGAAGAATGGAATACGATCCCCATAAGAGGCTAACATCCCTCCTACTGCGGGTCCAATAATAAATCCAACGCCAAAGGCCGCTCCTACTACACCAAAATTCTTCGCACGATCTTCCGGTTTAGAAACATCGGCAATATAGGCTTGAGCCGTTGTAAAGCTAGCTCCGGTGATACCTGACATAATACGTCCGATGAATAACCAAAGAATATTTGGTGCAAAGGCTAAAACTAAATAATCAATTGTGAAGCCGAATAAAGAAGCTAAAATCACTGGACGCCGACCCACCTGATCCGAAAGTCCACCTAAAATAGGGGAAAATAAGAATTGCATGATGGCATAAGAGGCCATTAACCAACCCGCATATTGTGAGGCAACGGAAATATCCCCTCCTACGAAACCTTTGATCAAGGTAGGTAAAACAGGGATAATTAATCCAATTCCAAGAACATCAATTAATAAGGTAATGAAGATAAATCCTATAGCAGGATCCTTTTTACTCGCCATTGTATTTTAAATTAGGCTGCAATTTAAGAAAAAGGATATTGAATTGTATCTTTTAAAAACTGCTTACTAGTTTGGGCGCAAGATAAAGGTGTTTTTCCTGGATCGGGTACCGCATCTAATTCCACGATGGCAAATCCTTTGAATTTAATTTTATCCAAATTCGCAAAAACCTCTTCTAAATTCACTTTCCCTTGGCCTAATTCGACAAAGCGATAACGTGGCTCTGTTTGGCGGACATCCTTAACATGTAGAGAATGAAGTACTTTCTGGTATTTCAATACAGCATCGGCTGGATTACCACCGCCTTGGAAATAATGCGCCACATCTAAAAGCAATTTGATTTTAGACGGATCCATATGTTGAACAAGTAAATCTACCTCCTCGGGTGTTTCTCCAAACTGATCCATGTGGTTGTGGTAGGTGGCTTGAATGCCTAATTTCTTTGTTTGGGCACCGATTTCATTCATTACTTCTGCTAAACGAATTAAATCTTTCTCCTCTGGCTTCACTCCTTTTTTACGTAAAGAATTCGTTAATTGAATCGAAGTACCTCCTAATGCTTTTACAAACGTCGCATGCTTTACGTGTTGCGCAATAGATGCGTCTACTTTAGCCGGATCAATTTCTACACTTCCGCTCGAAAACATGCACAATTGTAAACCTGAATGATCTATTAAAGCTTTTAGCGCTGCCGAGGATTCTCCGTATTTAGCAAACGTATTTGCGCGCAATTGAATTCCTTTAAATCCTAAGCTAGCTATATCTTGAATGGCTTGTTCATCTTGTCCACTCCAGGTGATAGAAGAATAGCCTAAAGAATAGGATTTTTTCGCAGCAAATAGGGAAATAGGAAGCGCCGCTGCTACGGAAAATAAAGAGGATTTTACGAGGAATTCGCGTCTAGTTGTCATAGGATGAGGTTTAATTATAAAAGCCGCAGGAACAGTTTATTTACTGTTTCCTAATTTTAAATAATCCGCTAACAAACTAAGTTTATCCGTACCGATATAATCCACTCCTATATCTAGTAAGGCCTGAAAACCTAAAAGTGAATCTGGCGTAGCCCATAAGCGCACTTTTCTACCATTTGCGTGTACTTTGTCGACGTAGGTTTTCAGTTTTTCTTTTAAAGCAGCAGGAATAGGTCCTTGACCATTCCAAAAACCAAATTTAAACATCGATTCACTCTCTAAAATCACCTTATTCGTAGGAAAAGGTTCATCTGAACGGCCATCAAAAGTGATCCAAACGGGGGATTCAATGTATTGAGCAGGTTTTGGTCGATTTCCAGAGATAACAATTCGAAATCCTTTTTTTTGCAAAAGAGCAGCGTAGGGTTTGAAGGCGGCAATAATTAAGGGCAATGTGGAATCCGAGGGGGTCTTCGAATCAATCAATAATTGATGAAAGTTCCCTTCCTTGTTTGCCTTTAAAACCGCCACAATAGGGTCAATGTACAAGTTCTTTAAGGTTCTATTCAGTGCTAAGGAAGATCGCTCATGTCCCACTAATAATTCCCCATTGACCGCATATACATCCGCTTCCACTGAACCAAATCCTAGCTGAAACGCATCAAAAAATGGTCGTTCATGTTCGTAATCATTGTGTGCGTGTGCCTTTAACAACGGACTTTGCGCGTTTAGGGCGAGTGACATTAAACAAAAAAGAGCGATTTTTTTCATTAGCCTTTTACATAGTCCCCTGAAGCAATGCGCGTTTTGGGGTCGATTTTTTTATTGTATAGATACGAATAGGTTTCGATTTCCTTACCTTTTAAGGTTACTTTCACTTGCTCGCGCACAAATAAACTCTCGTCTTTCTTCTCTGCATTATACTCCTCGTATTCATCTAAAACGTTCAATAATTTGATCGTATTAGATAATAAATACAATTCCCCCACCACTTGATCTTTCGTATTTTCCGATGGAATAATACCCGGATATTCAGCAACTTGGAACATTTGGCCTTGGTAAGTCGCCATGCCAATATAGTCTGAATTACGGGCAATTAGGCGATGCAAGTCATTACCGCAATCACGGCGCAACGTTCCGTAAACGAACAAATATTCTTCTACATTAGGCTCTGGAAGTTTCGCTTCTTCTAAGGTTAAGACCAAATCATCCTGCTCTACCACCGTTCCCTCTGTCAACAAAACATTGCCAATAATTCCCTCAAAAGGAGCAGAAACAATCGATTCCATCTTCATGGCTTCAATTACATATAGAGGTGCATTTAATTTCACCTCGTCTCCAGGTTTTACCAAAATACGTGATAAACGACCTTGCAAAGGAGCACCTACATCTCCTTTAACTTTTGCTTTCACGTGTTGCGCACGTTCAACTTTCACATTTTTGTCCAAAATCTTGATGCGGCGTGCCTGCCCATTCAATTCAAATGTCACATTTCGTAGACCTGATTCGTCTGCTTCCGACATGTACAAGAACTTCACAATGATCGTTTTACCTGGCTCAATCGTGATCATAATTTCCTCATCCTGCTTTAATCCATAGAAGAAAGCTGGCGTGGGTAGGGCCGATAATTCGCCGAAAAGGGCTGAATTCTTGTAGAAATCTTCGTAGACTTTGGGATACATTTTGTACGATAAGTAATCGTAGAATCCATCCTCTGCCTCCGGGAATTTCTTCGTAAATACTTTGAAGTCAGCATCAAAATCGATGGGCGCCAAATGATCGTTTGGTCTACCCTCGATAGCATGCTCGCCTTTCAAAATAATCTCCTGTAATTGTTTCGGGAAACCTTGGTAGGGCTGACCTAAGCCGCCTTTAAAGAAGTCTTTCACTGACTCAGGGAAGGATAAAGTAGCGCCTTTGGCATATACATCCTCCGCTGTCAAAGAATTAGCGGTCATAAAAATCGCCATATCCCCTACCACTTTTGATGACGGTGTCACCTTTATAATATCGCCAAAAAGCGTATTCGCTTCCGTGTAATTTCGCTTCAATTGCTCAAACTTATCGCCCACTCCCAGCGCAATCGCTTGACCACGCAAGTTCGTATATTGGCCACCTGGAATCTCATTATTGTACACCTCAGCGGTTCCAGCCTTCAATTCCGATTCAAATGGTGCATACATCGTACGCACCGCTTCCCAATAATTAGAGTATTCATTCAATAAATCTAAATCCAAATCAGAGGCCTTCGGATGCCCTTGCATCATCGCCACTAACGAATTTAAATTAGGCTGGGACGTCAAACCAGACATCGCCCCTAGAGCGCCGTCCACAATATCTACTCCCGCTTCAATCGCCTTCAAATAGGTCGCCGATTGAACGGAAGCCGTATCGTGTGTATGCAAGTGAATCGGTATATCCACTGCTTTCTTTAATTCTGTTACTAGTTTCTCTGCTTGGAATGGACGTAAAAGGCCCGCCATATCTTTTATACATAACATGTGTGCCCCCGCATCTTCCAGCTGTCGCGCCATATCCACATAGTAGTGTAAATTATATTTTTCGTTCGTGAATAGGTCACCCGTATAGCAAATAGCTGCTTCTGCGATACCAGGAGTTCGCTCACGAACGGCTTTGATCGAAACTTTCATGGCGTCGATCCAGTTCAAAGAATCGAAAATACGAAAGACGTCTACTCCGGCTTCGGAGGATTTCTCCACGAATTTCTCAATCAAATTATCAGGATATGCCGAGTATCCCACGGCATTCGAGCCGCGGAAAAGCATTTGCAATAACATATTCGGCATGGCCTCGCGGAATTCTTCCAAACGCTTCCATGGGGATTCTTGTAAGAATCGCATCGCTACGTCGAAAGTCGCGCCGCCCCAAACCTCCATCGAAAATAATTGAGGGAAGGATTTCGCAAAACCGTCCGCAACGGCTAACATATCCTGTGTACGCACGCGAGTCGCTAAAAGCGATTGATGTCCATCACGGAAAGTCGTATCAGTGAAATATATTTGCTTCGCATCCCGGATGTGTTTCGCAAATTTCTCCGCACCCATTTCCGTCAATAATTGCTTATTCCCTTTCGGATATACTGACATGGGATCCACGTAAGGAATAATCGGAGTGCGGAATGGAGTCGTTGGCTTAAATTTGACATCCGGATTTCCGTTAACGATCACCTCGCCTAGGTAGCGAATCGCCTTCGTGGAGCGGTCGCGGGTAGGTTTAAAATTGAATAGTTCTGGGTGATTGGCAATGAATGGCACCGTACAATGGCCTTCTTGGAAGACCGGGTGCGTGATGACGTTGCGCAAGAACGGGATGTTCGTTTTTACCCCACGGATTCGGAATTCTGTCAGCGCGCGGTTTAAGCGTTCGGACGCACCGCGAAGCGTGCGGCCTTTTGCCGACACTTTCACTAACATCGAATCGAAATAAGGGGAAATTTTTACCCCCGGATACGAAGATCCTTCATCTAAACGTATGCCAAAACCTGCCGCATTACGGTAGGCAATGATGGTTCCAAAATCCGGTTTAAAACCATTCGCCGGATCTTCTGTCGTGATACGACATTGAATCGCAAAGCCCTTTAAAGGGATATCTGCTTGGTTTTGAATGAAAATACCTGGATCGGATAATTTGTAATTTTGGGCGATCAAAATCTGCGTACGCACGATATCGATCCCGGTTACTTCTTCTGTAATCGTGTGCTCTACCTGAATACGCGGATTTACCTCGATAAAGAAAATATTCTCGTCTTTATCAACTAGAAATTCGACCGTTCCAGCGTTATAATAATTCACCGCCTTGCCTATGGAAAGCGCGTAAGCGTATAATTTTTGTTTTGTTTCTTCTTTTAAACCAAAGGACGGAGCGATCTCCACCACCTTTTGGAAACGTCTTTGCACGGAGCAATCGCGCTCGTACAAATGGACTAAATTTCCGTGCTGATCCCCTAATAATTGAACCTCTATATGCTTCGGATCATCAATAAATTTCTCGATAAACAAGGTATCATTCCCAAACGCATTTTTCGCCTCATTCTTCGCTTCTTGGTAGGCTTTTTCTAGTTCCTCCTCCGTTCTCACCACCCGCATCCCACGACCACCACCACCGGCAGCCGCTTTCACCATGACGGGGAATTTAATACGTTTCGCTTCTGATAAGGCCAAAGAATAATCCGATAAATCCCCTCTAGAATCCTCTATCATGGGTACATTGGCCTTCATAGCAGCCACTTTCGCCGCCACTTTATCTCCTAAAGCATTCATCGCCTCTGGAGAGGGACCTACAAAAACAATCCCTTCTTCTCTACAACGTCTCGCTAAACCTACGTTTTCAGAAAGAAAACCATAGCCCGGATGAATTGCATCAATTTTTTTAGATTTACACAAGGAAATCAATCCTTCAATATCTAAATAAGGCTTTAAAGGTTCGTCGTCTTTACCGATTTGGTAGGCTTCATCCGCTTTGTAGCGGTGCAGCGAATAGCGATCTTCGAACGTATAAACGGCCACGGTGCGAATCCCTAATTCGGACGCAGCACGCATGATTCGAATGGCAATCTCGCCACGGTTAGCGATCAATAAACTGGAGATTTTCTTAACGTATGATTTTGGCATAATCAATCAATTATCGGATTCTAACAAAAATGCTAAATATATTGCGATAATTGTATTGATTGCCCTATTTAATTTGGTAAAACTTAAAAATTTACAATTATTATTGGGTTCCTTACTAAAAAAAATAATTCTATCGGCTTCCTGCGAAATTTCTTAACTTGCAGGTCGAACAAAAAATCCAGTTGAATGAAACCCATTATTGGCATAACCCTAGGTGATTATAACGGCATTGGCCCTGAGGTAATCTTGAAATCCTTAGCGAGTCCACGGATCCTAAAGTGGTGTACGCCTGTGATTTATGGTTCTGCCAAAGTACTGGATTTTTATCGCCAAAAATTCGAATTAAAGGAGTGGTCAATCGATTCGATTCAAGACGCATCCGAAGCAAAATCAGGCGGAAGCTATGTCATCAATTGCTGGGATGATTCTACCACCGTTATTGAACCTGGAAAAGAGACTAAAGAAGCTGGTAAAGCAGCATTTGATTGCTTAGAGCGCGCTTCAAATGACTTAGACCGCGGTTTAATCTCCGCAGTAGTCACTGCTCCTATCAATAAACACAACATACAATCAGAGGAATTTAAATTCCCGGGACATACGGAATATTTCACGGAACGGTTTGAGGCAAAATCATCGTTAATGATGCTCGTATCTGAAAATCTTCGGATGGGCGTAGCGACGGGCCATATTCCCTTATTAGAGGTTTCTAAGGCACTTAGTGCCGATCTTTTACGTACAAAAATTCAATTGTTCTTGAAGAGTTTGAAGGAGGATTTCTCGATTGAAAAACCACGTTTAGCGGTTTTGGGTTTAAATCCACATGCCGGTGATTCCGGACTTTTAGGACAAGAGGAATTAGAGATTATTCAACCTGTTGTAGAGGAATTCAGAAAAAAAGGGAATTTGGTTTTAGGGCCTTATTCTGCGGATGGATTCTTCGGAAAAGCTCAATTCAAAGATTTTGATGGTGTTTTAGGCATGTACCACGATCAAGGATTAATTCCATTTAAATATATTGCCTTCGATTCCGGCATCAATTTTACGGCTGGATTACCTGTTATTCGTACGTCCCCCGATCATGGTACGGCTTATGATATTGCAGGCCAAAATGTAGCAGACCCAGGTTCCTTCTTACAGGCTATGTTTTTAGCCTTAGATCTTGTAAAAAACCGAATGAATGCATAATAAGCAAGTTTTGATTGTCGACGAAGTTCATCCTTCGATGGCGGAAGGACTGACGAAATTAGGCTTCGAGGTAGAAACTCGTTTGGGATTGAGCGTGGATGAATTTCGCCGCATTTTACCCGAGTATACAGGATTAGTAATTCGTAGTAAATTCAAAATCACCGCTGACAAACTAGAAAATACGCATTTATCTTTCATTGCGCGCGCCGGAGCTGGTTTAGATTTAGTAGATTTGGATGCGTGTTCAGCAAGAGGAATTGCTGTTTTTGCAGCGAATGAAGGTAATTCAGATTCCGTAGCAGAACACGTCATCGGCCAAATACTTTCTTTGGCTCACAAGCTTCATACTTCTGATACAGAGATTCGGCATGGATTATGGGAAAGAGACGGGAATCGAGGTTTCGAGATCAAAGGTAAAACAATCGGTATTATCGGATATGGAAATATGGGCAAGGCGGTCGCTTCGCGGCTTTCTGGTTTTGGATTGCGGATTTTAGCTTATGATAAATATGCGCCTTCGGTTGATTTTCCTGCTTCGCTCGAACAAATTTTCGAGGACGCTGACATCCTGAGCCTACATATCCCATTGACTTCTGAGACTCGCGGACTGATTACACCTTCCTTTATCGAGTCCTTCAAAAAGCCTATTTTGTTTATCAATAGCTCTAGAGGGCCTATTTCTCCACTTGAACCCTTACTGCAAGGTTTGCGTTCAGGCCAAATTAGAGGATTAGCTCTAGACGTATTACCCAACGAAAAATTGTCGACCTGGTCTCCCGTTGAAAAAGAAATTTTTACCGAAATAGCCGCATATCCAGCCACCATTTTTAGTCCACATGTAGCCGGTTGGACAACTGAGAGTTATTTTAAAATCAACGAGGTTTTACTCGAAAAAATAAAAGCACATTTTTCTCTATGAATTACCCCGTTAATCTTGCTGAAAAACTGGGATTCAACCAGATAAAAGAGGAAATTAAGCAAATTTGCTTAAGTCCAATGGGGCAAGAATACGCGGATAAAATGCGCTTTTCAGACCGTTTCCCTCTTGTTAAACAATGGGTGGAGCAAGTGGATGAAATGGGGCGAATTTTAGGGGAGCACGGCGGTGAATTTCCGCAAGTGGATTACTTCGATTTGCGCTCCTATTTAAGCCCATTGGCATTAGAAGGCCATTATTTATCGCCAGACGAATGGAGAGATTGGCAGCGAGCTTTGACCGTATTATACGAAAGCATTCGATTCTTTGCGGCTATCGATGCATCTGAATACCCTGAAATACAAAAGATTACCCAGCATTTTCTAGCGAAAGGCGCAGAAAGCAATGGGGATTTCAGACAAATTCTTCCGATTATTCAAGATTTAGATCGTGTTTTTGACACGAATGGTCAAATCAAGGAAACGGCCTCCCCTGCTTTGGGCGATTTAAGACGTAAACGCTTAGCCGAAGAACAAGGGCTTCGAAAGAAACTTGATTCGTATCTGAGTCAGGCGTACAAAGAGGGCTGGGTGAGTAAAGATTTTTCCCTGACTGTACGGAATGGCCGAATGGTGATTCCTTTAGCGGCGGAGCATAAACGCAAGATCAAAGGTTTTGTTCAGGATGAATCTGATACCGGAAAAACAGTGTTTTTAGAGCCTGCAGATGCGCTGGCAATGAATAATGAGATTAAATCCTTAGAGTCCGCTGAAAAAAGGGAAATTATACAGATACTATCCAAATTATCGGATCGAATTCGCCCTTTAACACCCTTTTTAGCCCACGCTTTTTCGTGGTTAGGATTGATTGATTTTATTCGGGCCAAAGCCCTCTGGGGTGCCGAACACAAAGCCATCAAACCCACGTTTATTCAAGATAAACCGATCGTTAATTGGACCGATGCGAGACATCCACTTTTGGAAAAATCCCTCGAAAAAATTGGCAAAAAGATTAAGCCGCTCACGATTCGTTTAGAAGATGAAAGACGTATTATGGTCGTTTCAGGACCTAATGCTGGGGGTAAATCCGTGACATTAAGTACCGTAGGTCTCTTGCAATTCTTATTTCAATCGGGCTGTTTAGTTCCTTTAGCCGAAGGAAGCACCATGGGTTTCTTCTCCCAAATCTTCCTCGATATGGGTGATGAGCAAAACATAGAAAATGAATTAAGTACCTATTCCTCTCACCTAAGTAATATGCGGCATTTCATGCAGCACGTGAATGAAAATACCTTGATTTTAGTAGATGAATTTGGTACCGGAACCGAACCTTCCTTGGGAGGTGCGATAGCGGAAGCCATCCTAGAAAAATTGGCAGATAAGGGGTGTTTTGGAGCGATTAATACGCACTTTGGGAATTTAAAAAGCCTTGCAGATCGCCAAAAAGGTCTCTTCAACGCCGCCATGCGTTACGACACGGAACACCTAGAGCCTCAATTCATTCTAGATATGGGAAAACCGGGTAGTTCTTTTGCCTTTGAGATTGCCCAGAAAATCGGACTGCCTAAAGCTATCATCGAAAATGCCCGCAAGAAATTAGGTAAAAAACAGGTGGACTTCGATAAATTATTGTTGGAAACGGAGACGGAGAAGCAGATTTGGGAAAGTAAAAACGCCAGTTTAGCCCTCGCAAACGAGCAAGCTATATCCATCAAGGAGAATTACGAGCGCTTAAAA
>CAMDSI010000027.1 GCA_945906915.1 Spirosoma fluviale
ATCGCTGAAGAAAGAGGTTTCAAGTTAGAAAATGCTACAATCGAATATTTAGGTCAAGCTGAAAAAATCATTATTGATAAAGACAATACGACCATCGTAAATGGTGCTGGTACGAAAGATAATATCGATAATCGCGTTAATCAGATTAAAGCTCAAATCGAAAATACAACGTCTGATTATGACCGCGAGAAATTACAGGAGCGTTTAGCTAAGTTATCAGGTGGTGTGGCTATTCTTTACATTGGTGCTGCTACGGAAGTGGAAATGAAAGAGAAGAAAGACCGTGTTGATGATGCGTTGCATGCTACACGAGCTGCTGTAGAAGAAGGAATTGTTGCAGGTGGTGGTGTTGCTTTAATTCGTGCTATTTCATCTTTAGATAAATTAAAAGGCGAAAACGAAGACCAATTAACTGGTATCAATATTATTCGTCTAGCAGTAGAATCTCCATTACGTACAATCGTTGCGAATGCAGGTGGTGAAGGTTCTGTTGTAATCAATGCAGTTAAGGCTGGAAAAGATGACTTCGGTTATAATGCACGTGAAGATAAATATGAAAATATGATCGCTGCGGGTATTATCGACCCTACTAAGGTTACTCGTTTAGCATTAGAAAATGCGGCTTCTATCGCAGGTATGTTGTTAACAACAGAATGCGTAATAGCTGATAAGCCAGCAAATGAGCCAGCTCATGGACACGGCCAAGGTGGCGGTGGAATGGGTGGAATGATGTAATTTTTATTAGATTAATCCTTGAAAACTCCCCATATTTGGGGAGTTTTTTTTTGAATAATAGAAAATGAAAAGAATAGCCATTGACATGGATGACGTTTTGGCCAAAACAACCCATGTAATTATTGATAAAATCAACCAACTAGTTTCCAAAGAATACACTTACGAGGAGCTATTAACTGGAGATGAGGCCATAAAACTAGAATTTTATGGCCACTATCTAGCTAACAATTCTTTCTTGTGGGAACCTGGCTTTTTTACAAATATCCCAGTTAACGAGGATGCAGTAGAGGTCGTAAAAAAACTACATAGTCAATATGAAATCTTCATCGTTTCGGCTGCCACAGAATTCCCTAATTCCTTGAAAGAAAAATTAGATTGGATGGAAATGCATTTTCCTTTTATAACCTGGAGACATATCGTTTTCTGTGGTCATAAACACATGATTCAAGCAGATTATTTAATTGATGATCATGAGAAAAACCTACATACCTTTACAGGTACTCCACTCCTATTTACAGCTCCACATAATATACATATTCATGATTTCAAACGTGTGAATAATTGGAAAGAGATTGAAACACTTTTATTAGATTAATGAAAAAAACACGTTTTAGTATTGGTATTTTATTCTTTATCTGTGGATTGAATTTTGCTACTTGGGCAACACGTATTCCTGATTTTAAGACCTATCTGCATTTAACTGATGCCCAATTAGGAACCGTTTTGATGGGACTTCCTATAGGTTCTATGGTATCCTTACCTATAGCTGGGTGGTTGTTAACTAAATACGCATCTAGATGGATTTGTATCATGGCTGTAGCCATGTATGTAATTGTCATTCCTGGCCTAAGTTTAATGAATTCCGCTATCAGCTTGTTTATTGGTTTGCTTTTCTTTGGGATGGTTGGTGATATTATGAATATAGCCATGAATACACAGGTAGTAAGTTTAGAGGCAAAAATGAACAAAATCATTATGTCCTCTTTTCATGCCGTATTTTCGATTGGTTTAATGTCTGGCGCTTTTTTAGGTGGTATTTTAGAAAGAGCAAATTATAGTACACTCGAGCATTTTAGTCTTGTGGCTTTATCGAATGTCTTACTTATCCCCTTCAGCATCAAGAATTTATTAACAGACAAACCCGTTCAAGACGAAAATAAACCTATGTCATCTATATTGAATTTAGGACCTTATTTAATCATTTTATCCTTTATAGCCTTTTGTGGGATGTTGTGCGAGGGTGCCATGGCCGATTGGATTTCGCTCTATTTTAAAGAATACATACCTAATTCACCCTACCCAATCACCATTGGTTTTTCTTCATTTGCAGTAGCAATGGTAATCGGGCGATTTTTAGGGGATAAAATTTCCCTAAAATATGATGTATCTACTATTCTGATTTTCAACGGAATACTGACCGCACTAGGAATGATGTTAACCTTAGGAATGGAATCCATCTATTTAAAAGTGATTGGCTGTTTTATAACTGGTATTGGAATTTCTACGGTAGTCCCATTAATTTATTCTCAGGCTGGAAATCAAAAGGAAATTATGCCATCCATAGCTATTGCAGGTGTTTCTACAATTGCTTACGTTGGTTTCCTACTAGGTCCTGTTTTAATTGGTTATTTATCAGATTTTGTCGGATTAGACAAAGCTTTACTGTTAATTGTAGTTTTAGGTTTTTTAGGAGCCTTTATCTCTAAAACTTGGGCAATTAAAAGATGATCATAGAATACCGTAAACCTTCAACGGCATTAGCCCCATTTGTAGACCACTTATGGGAAAAACAAGTGGATGAAGCAGGTATAATACCTTATGAAATAGAAACAATTTTTCCTGAAGACCAAACAGTTCTAACTTATTCTTTTGGAAAAGACTATTATCGTTCTCATGCGAACACAGAGAATTTTAGGGCCATAAATGGAGTTCAACTAGAGGGTCTTCACCAAGCCCCTAATTTTTATAAACATCAGCCCGGTATCCATATTTTTGGGGTAAAATTTAGAGTGGGAGGCCTCTTTGCCTTTTTAAATTCACCCATTTGTAACACAAATAATGTAAGTAGTGACGCAAATTCCCTATTTATGGATTTACCCGAACTAGTTTCAGGAATGGGATTTACGTTGCGATGTCAACATATCGAGGCCTATTTACTTGATAAGCTTGTAGACAAGCAAGCAAAGAAATATTTTAAATTATTACAAATAGTGGAGGAATTAGAGACCGAATCTCTTTCTATTTCTAATTCGTACAAAACCTTAACTCGACTATTTCATGAGGTAATTGGTATTAGTCCTAAAGAATACGTCCAAATAAAACGTATTAACCAATCCTTAGCACTATTTGCATCCACAAAAGATATTAAAAGCCAGGATTTAGCTGATCAATTAGGGTATTATGATTCAGCTCATTTTATAAATGAATTCAAGAAGTATACTGGTAAAACTCCCAAAAGCCTCAAAAGCAGTCTTTTTGATATGAAAGAGTCTGAATTTATAGATGAATTCAAACAATATATCTCCCCCGAGCATCTATTGCATTACACCTCCATTTTTCAAAAGAATTTATAATTGTCTGTTTTTTACAATTTATATCAACTAAAATTTTTAAATTTTGTAAGATATAAATAAGCTATGAACAAACACGTTATATTTTGGTCGATTACAGTAGGATTAGGCGGTCTACTTTTTGGTATGGACGTCGCTGTTATATCTGGAGCGGAACTAGCCATTCAACAATTATGGCATTTGGATTCTTTCACTCATGGTTTAGCCATTGCGGCTGCCCTGTATGGTACCGTCATTGGAGCGGCCTTAGGTGGAATTCCAGCTGATTTATATGGCCGAAAAAAGACCTTATTTTGGATAGGTTTAAGCTTTTTCATCTCTTCTATAGGCGCTGCTATAGCTCCAGATGTGAATTCATTTATGTTATTTCGATTTTTGGGTGGATTAGGTATCGGAGCATCCTCCGTAGTCGCTCCTATTTATATATCAGAAATTGCTCCTGCTAAACACCGTGGTAAACTAGTTATCTCCTTTCAATTAAATATTGTCTTAGGTATTTTAATTGCTTACGTATCTAATTACTTTATTCAAGGTATAGAAAACGATTGGCGAATCATGCTAGGCGTTGTTTCTCTTCCCTCGTTAGTATTCTCGGTGCTAATACTACTAACACCGGAGACACCACAATTTTTATTACTAAAACGCAATGATTTAGCAGGAGCGCGCAAAGTACTAGAATTAGCCGATCCTAATCCAGAAGAGACGATTTTACGTATTCAAACAAATGCCAAAAATAGTACTTCTAAGGAATCCTTATTTACTAAGAAATTTGTTTGGCCATTAACCTTAGCCTTTTTATTTGCTTTCTTTAATCAAATGTCGGGTATAAATGCCATCATCTATTATGCGCCTAGAATCTATGAATTAACTGGTTTAGGCAAAGAATCAGCTCTTTTATCAACTGCGGGCATAGGTATCGCTAACTTACTATTTACCCTATTAGGTTGGTATCTAATTGATCGAGTAGGCCGTAGAATTCTGATGTATATTGGTTCGATTGGCTATATACTAACGCTAAGTCTAATTGCCTACGCTTTTCATACAGAATCGTATACCTTCGTACCCATCTATATTTTTGCCTTTATAGCCTCACACGCTATTGGGCAAGGTTCAGTTATATGGGTCTTTATTTCCGAAATATTCCCTAATTCGGTTCGCGCTTCAGGTATGGCCTGGGGTTCCTTAACGCATTGGGTGTTTGCAGCCTTAGTGGCTAATTTCTTTCCACTATTTACCGAAAGTTACGGTGGAACATTAATTTTTGGTTTTTTTGCAGTTATGATGGTGGCACAATTAGTCTATGTTGCCTTAATGATGCCAGAGACTAAAGGAGCTAATTTAGAAGATATTGAAAAGTCGATAATCATGCATTAATCGTGTTCTTATGATACATTTTGATCCTACCAGTAGCAAACCTAAATACCAACAACTCATTGATGGTATCATAGATGGAATCAATTCAGGCTTATTAGAGCATGGAAAACAATTACCTTCTATCAATAAGGTAGCTAGCGATTTTAACATGGCTAGAATGACTGTCACTAAAGCCTATGACGACTTGCGTGAGAAAGGATTGGTAAGTTCGCATCATGGCAAAGGATTTTACGTAGCAAGTACTAATACGAAAAATGTGTTACGCGTATTTATACTGATGGATGCCTTAACACCTTATAAAGAAACATTATATGAAAGTATTATCTCAAATTTAGGCGACGACGTAAGCCATAACTTATTTTTCCATTACCATGATCTTGAATTGTTCGAAGAGTTAATCACGAACAATTTGGGGAAATACAATCACTACATTATTCTACCTCATTTCAATAAAAATGTAGCTAGGATTATTTCCAAAATTCCTAAGGATAAATTATTAGTACTAGATATAAACGTGAAAGAGTTAAGTGATGATTACGCTATTTTATATCAAAACTTTGAGTCCAATATATATCAAGGACTACTTCAATCGTTAGAAAAGATAAAAAAATACCAACAAACAAATTTAGTATTAAGCTCTAAAAGCTTCCAATATACGCCAGATGGAATAATACAGGGTTTTACTAAGTTCTGCACTGAGAATAACCTTACATTTGATATTATCCCTGATTTAGATGATGATTATGATTTACAAGTACACCAGGCATATATTATATTCCGCGAGTATGATCTTATCAAAATGATCAATTGGACTACTAAAAATAAATTGAAAGTAGGAAAAGACATTGGCATCATCTCCTATGATGACACTCCATTGAAAGAAATAATAGCAGAAGGAATTTCTGTTATTTCAAATGATTTCAAAAAAATGGGGGAGCGCGCTGCTGAAATGATTCTTAATCACGAAAAAGGTCGCGAGTCAAACGATTTCTATTTTATCGATAGAGGATCCTTATAGATCTAAATGCACATTTAGCCAACCTGAATCCATCTTTACTCCTAGGGTTTCATAAAAATCAATGGCTGGTTTATTCCAATCAAGAACTTGCCACATCATTCCCGTGCATTTCATTCGCTTAGCCTCCTGAATTGCTTCCTCAATCATACATTTGCCTAATCCTTTACCACGAAAACTTTCTTTAATGTAAAGATCTTCTAAATAGAATCGTCTCCCCTTCCAAGTAGAGAAGCGATAATACCATAATGAAAATCCCCCCAACTCGCCATTCAAATAGATTAAGTTAGCAAAGAACAAAGGATTATCAGAAAATCCCTCTGCTATATAATCATCTACAGTACTGCTGACTTCTTCTGGAGCTTTCTCAAAAATGGCTAATTCCATGACTAATTCTCGAACTAATCCGATATCCTCTTTTGTAGCTCTTCTTATTTCTATCTTATCCATTAATCGCTCGTAATTTTGTTAATAATGATAAAAAATCCTCCGGAAACTTTTGTTCAAATTGCATAAATTCATTCGTAGTTGGATGTACAAATCCTAAGGAAAATGCATGCAATGCCTGTCTAGGGCATATTTTAAACGCATTATCGATAAAAGACTTATAACTGGCCATAGAAGACATAAACCTTATTTTATCCCCACCATAAGTTGAATCTGAAAATAAGGGATGACCGATGGATTGAAAATGGGCTCTAATTTGATGTGTTCGTCCGGTTTCTAATTTAAACTTGACAAATGAAGCAAAACAATAGGATTCCACTACTTCATAATGTGTTATGGCTATTTTTCCTAATTCATGATCCTCTGGAAATATGGTCATTACTTTACGATCTTTAGGGCTTCTAGCAATCTTACCGCGTAAAGTTCCTTTAGCCTCCTTAGGTACACCCCAACATATAGCATAATAGGTACGCTCAATGCTATGTTCGAAAAATTGTTGCCCTAAAAAGTTTAAAGCAAACTCCGTTTTACCAATGACTAAAATGCCTGATGTATCCTTATCAATGCGGTGAACAAGACCTGGACGAATATCTTTTTTACCTGGTAGACTTTGGCAATGAAATAATAATCCATTCACTAAAGTACCTGACCAATTACCTTGAGCAGGGTGTACGACCATTCCAGGCGATTTATTCACTAAAATAAGCTGTTCGTCTTCGTAAATAATATCAATCGGTATATCCTCAGGATAGACCTCTTTATCACGAGGAGGAGTAGCAAATGAAACGGAAATAGAATCTAGTGGTTTAACGCGATAATTAGACTTTATTAGGCCACCATTCACCTTCACTGATCCCGCATCGATACCTACTTGAATCTTATTGCGACTAGATCCCGCAATTTTAATCATCAAATATTTGTCGATTCTGAGTAATTGCTGACCTTTGTCTACAGTAAAATTAAAATGCTCAAATAAATCGTCTTCTTCGTCGGATTCTAAAGCATTCATTTCTGGATCGATGGACATAGCAAATTTTGAATTTAACGCGTTACACTTACCGTCTCCAATAGAAGAAATTTATGATGAATGCTGGAATTCAAAAGGAATTCAGGTTTTTGTCAAAAGAGACGACCTCATACATCCCATCATTTCTGGTAATAAGTGGCGCAAATTAAAAAAATATCTCCAAACCTTCTCATTAAACACTCATTCTGGACTATTAAGTTTTGGTGGAGCTTACTCTAATCACCTTTATGCTCTTGCATATGTAGGTAATAGCCTCGGAATCGCCACGGTTGGAATTGTTCGAGGTGATGAATTATACCCGGCCAGTAATGCCTATTTAAGCCAAATGAACGAGTGGGGTATGCAAATGCACTTTATTAGCCGTGGCACTTATCGAGAAAAGCAGATCCCTGAAGGCTATGAGGATTATGTGGTTATAGCAGAAGGCGGTTTTGGCGAATTAGCGATCCAAGGAATGGAAGAATTAGTTTCAGAAATACCCGCCTGCGATCATATTTATACAGCCATAGGAACGGGAGCAACAGCCATCGGAATTGCACAATATTATAATGGAACGGTAAATGGCATTTTGACACTAAACAATAAAACAGAAATTGAAGACCACCTAAAGTTCTATCCTAGACCTAATTTAATGATCGACGATCAATATATATTTGGCAAATACGCTAAGCAAACTATACTGTTAGATCAATTTTGTGAAGAATTCCGTACTAAGTACAACATCGCTATCGAACCAATTTATACGGGTCGAATGTTTTATGCCCTAGTCGATCACATAAAAAATGGCCACATAGCTCCCAATACGAAACTAGTGGCCATCCATACAGGAGGGGTTAAATAATTTAACCTACCGATCCTTCTAAAGAAATCGCCAGCAATTTTTGCGCTTCTACTGCAAACTCCATTGGCAATTGCTTTAATACCTCTTTAGCATAACCATTAACAATTAAAGCAATGGCTGTTTCTGTACTTAAACCGCGTTGATTGCAATAAAATATTTGATCTTCACCTATTTTAGAGGTAGTAGCTTCGTGTTCTACGGAGGCTGTGTTATTTTTAACTTCTAAATAAGGGAAAGTATGTGCCCCACATTTATCCCCTAATAAAAGGGAATCACATTGTGAGAAGTTCTTAGATCCATCGGCTTTGCGCGCTATTTGAACTAAGCCACGATACGAATTTTGAGAGAACCCAGCTGAGATACCTTTAGATACAATACGGGATTTAGAATGCTTCCCTAAGTGAATCATCTTCGTACCTGTATCAGCCTGCTGGTAATTATTTGTTACTGCTACTGAATAAAATTCGCCGATAGAATAATCCCCTTTTAAAATAACTGATGGGTATTTCCAAGTAACTGCAGAACCTGTTTCTACTTGAGTCCATGATAATTTTGAATGAGCACCGTCACAAATTCCGCGTTTGGTTACGAAATTATAGATCCCGCCCTTCCCTTCTTTATCCCCTGGATACCAGTTTTGAACCGTTGAATATTTCACTTCAGCACCGGCATGCACATAAATCTCTACCACCGCTGCGTGCAATTGATTCTCATCACGCATAGGCGCTGTACAACCTTCTAAATAACTAACATAGGATTCGTCTTCAGCAACGATCAATGTGCGTTCAAATTGACCTGTACCAGATGCATTGATACGGAAATACGTAGATAGTTCCATCGGGCAACGAACACCCTTAGGGATGTAACAAAACGATCCATCCGAAAATACAGCACTATTCAATGCCGCAAAATAATTGTCTTTTACGGGAACTACTGATCCTAGGTATTTTTTGATTAATTCAGGATATTCTCTTACTGCCTCTGAGATGGAGCAAAAAATGACTCCTTTTTCTAGCAAAGTATCTTTAAACGTGGTGGCTACCGAAACCGAGTCAATCACCGCATCTACAGCCACATTCGAAAGACGCTTTTGCTCATCTAAGGAAATACCTAATTTTTCAAAAGTACGACGTAATTCAGGATCAATTTCATCTAATGAATTTAACTGCTTCTTTTGAACAGGAGCAGAATAATACTTTAATTCATCGTATTTAGTAGGAGTATATAATAAATTAGCCCAATCTGGTTCAGCTAACGTCCTCCAATACCGGTAGGCCGATAAACGCCACTCGAGCATCCAATCTGGTTCGTTCTTTTTTTCAGAAATAAAATGAATAATGGATTCACTTAAACCAATAGGAGCTTCATCTGTCTCAAAATGAGACTCAAACCCATATTTATAATCGGTCGAGGTTACTTCTTGTAAAATATCGTCTACTTTCTCTGCCATGATTTTGCATTTAGAATACAAAATTACAAAAGGATTTTGGAGAAAAATAGACTTAGTTTAGAATTAATCTAAACAGCTACAATAAAGGGGTATTTCTTATTAGACTTTCTTCTAAAGAAATAAATGTTTCTGTACGTTGGATACCTGTAACACGTTGAATCTTATCATGAAGTACTTCACGCAAATGCTGTGTATCACGACAAATAATTTTAACAAAAATAGAATAAATACCTGTCGTATAGTGAATATTGACTACTTCAGGAATTTGTTCTAACTGCTTAGCGACATCTTCGTATAAACTGCTTTTATCTAAATATATGCCTAGGAAAGCAGTGATGTCCCACCCGATTTTAGCATAATCAATTAACAGTTGGGCTCCTTTAACTATTCCTAAAGATTCCATTTTTTTCATCCTCACGTGCACGGTACCACCAGAAACATCCAGTCTAGTTCCTATTTCTGTGTAAGGTAGATTAGCATCTTTCACTAAAATTTCTAAAATTTTATAATCTAAAGGATCTAGCTCAAACTTCTTTTCCATTGAATTTTCGTAATTATATAAGGTTCATATTATAAATTATGCAAAAAAAGACAATTTTATTTGAAAAATTTTGAAAAATTAAAAATCTCCTTTTATATTTGTCCTATTAATTATTGCAAAGGTAATAATTTTCACTGTAGGGTGATGAAATTGGCAGACGTGCCCTCCTGTCTCGGGGGTGGTGAGTTCAGGATAAACACGGCATAATGGGTTGACCACTAAATCAGTTCTGTGTCGAGGCTAACTGCACCTTGGAGGTTCGAATCCTTCTCCTACAGCATTTTAATTAATTTGTTTTTAGTTTGTTGATGAAGTGTAATGTTAAAAGCAATCCTATTTTAGGATTGCTTTTTTATTGTTTATAAAATCTATATATTTGGTAGACAAACTAGTTTAAATCTATAGACCCCCAACATCATGTCATTAAGATTAGGAGATATCGCACCGGACTTCAGTGCGGATACCACATTAGGACACATAAACTTTCATGAATTTATTGGAGATTCATGGGTTTTATTATTTAGCCACCCAGCTGACTTTACGCCAGTTTGTACGACTGAATTAGGTAAAACGGCACTGTTGAATGGAGAATTCCAAAAACGCCATGTAAAGCCTATTGCCATTTCAGTCGATAGTTTAGAATCCCACAATAAATGGGTTCCAGATATCGAAGAGGTGAATTCAGTAAAGATGAATTTTCCTATTATTGCTGATCCTGAGAAAACAGTAGCCTTATTATACGATATGATTCACCCAAATGCGTCAGAAAAAGCTACTGTTCGTTCGGTGTTTGTTATTGGGCCTGATAAGAAAATCAAATTAACGCTTACTTACCCAGCTTCGACTGGTCGCAATTTTACGGAAATTTTACGTGTGATTGATTCTTTACAATTAACAGCTAACTACCAAGTGGCTACGCCTGCTGATTGGGTTAATGGTGACGATGTAATTATTGTTCCTGCTGTTTCGGATGAAGATGCGGTGGCTAAATTCCCAAAAGGTTTTACTTCGGTTAAACCTTATTTACGTAAAACTCCACAGCCGAATTTATAGAATTACGTTATTTAATAAAATGCCAACATTCATGTAACGTGGATATTGGCATTTTTTATTTTAAAAGGCTATTTTTGTAGCTCATTAATATAATCCGCATGTTATCTACGATTAATTTTACCTCCACCTCTGCTTATAAGGCACTTCAATCTGACCAAGCAAGATTAGCCTCTAACTCAATTGCCAATCTATTTGATGGCGATGCTAAGAGACAAACTAAATACAGCAAAACTTTTAATGATATCTTCTTTGATTATTCCAAGAACCTAATTGATGAAAAAAGCTTTCAATCCTTACTAGATTTAGCAAAAGAGTGTGGTTTAGAAGGTGCCATCAAAGCACAATTCCAAGGAGATAAGATCAATCAAACAGAAGGCCGTTCCGTATTACATACAGCCCTAAGAGCCAAACCAACAGCATCTATCCTGGTGGATGGAGAAAATATCATCCCTAAAATTCAAGCAGTAAAAGCGCAGATGAAAGAGTTTTCTAATCGCGTCATATCTGGAGAATGGAAAGGATATACAGGAAAAGAAATCACCGATGTGGTAAATATTGGAATCGGTGGATCAGATTTAGGCCCAGTAATGGTAACTGAAGCTTTAAAACCCTATAAATCAAGATTAAACGTGCATTTTGTTAGCAATGTAGACGGAACGCACATCGCTGAAACATTGAAAAAAGTCAATCCAGAGACAACCTTATTTTTAATAGCATCTAAAACCTTCACTACACAAGAAACTATGGCTAATGCCTTCTCGGCCAGAGATTGGTTTTTAGCCACAGCAAAAGATAACTCAGCGGTTGCTAAACATTTTGTGGCATTATCCACAAATACGAAAGCTGTAGCTGAATTTGGAATAGATACAGCAAATATGTTTGTATTCTGGGATTGGGTAGGTGGTCGTTATTCATTATGGTCTGCCATCGGATTATCCATCTGTCTTTCAGTAGGATATGATCATTTTGAAGCATTATTAGCCGGTGCAGAAGCCATGGATACTCATTTCGCCTCTGCCCCATTTGAAAGTAACATTCCCGTTATCTTAGGATTACTAGGTATTTGGTATGTGAATTTTTTCAACGCTCCTACGCATGCCATTTTACCCTATGATCAGTATATGCATCGTTTTGCGGCCTATTTCCAACAAGGAGATATGGAATCGAATGGTAAAACAATAGATCGAACAGGAAAACGAGTTAATTATGCAACTGGTCCCGTTATTTGGGGAGAACCTGGTACAAACGGACAACATGCTTTTTATCAATTAATTCACCAAGGAACGCAACTGATCCCGGCTGACTTTATTGCCCCTGCTGTTACTCATAATAAGATTACGAATCATCACACGCTACTAATGTCTAATTTCTTTGCTCAAACAGAAGCTCTGATGAATGGGAAATCAAAAGAGGTGGTGGTAGCTGAATTACAAAAAACAGGATTAAGTGAAATGGAGATTGAAAAATTAGCTCCTTTTAAGGTATTTGAAGGCAATAAACCGACAAATTCATTTCTAATAAAACAACTAGATCCTGCGACATTAGGGTCGTTAATCGCGATGTATGAGCACAAGATATTTGTTCAAGGGGTGATTTGGAATATCTTCAGCTATGATCAATGGGGAGTAGAATTAGGAAAGCAATTAGCTAATTCCATTTTACCTGAATTAGAAAACGAAGATATAATCACTTCACATGACTCCTCTACTAATGGATTGATTAATCAATTTAAAGCTTGGAGATAATTATTACTTTAATAAAGTGATTATTTCAGAGATGGAGAGCAGATTCTGTTCTCCATTTTGCATATTCTTAACATTCGCTTTTCCTTCTTTCAACTCCGACTCCCCTATTACGGCTACGTAAGCGATTTTTTTCTTGTCAGCGAACTCGAAAGACTTTTTGATTTTGGCAATATCTGGATAAACTTCTGTGGGAATACCTGCTTTTCGTAATTCATTCGCCATTCCTAAACTAGCTTTGCGACCGTCTGCATCAAAATAGGTAAATAAGATAGCGCTTGCACTCGTTGCGATTTCAGGGAATAGTTTTAACTCCTCCATCACATCCAGAATACGCTCAATCCCAAATGAGATACCCACCCCTGACATATTAGGTAATCCGAAGGCGCTAGTTAAATCATCATAACGTCCTCCACCTACAATCGATCCAAATGGTAGATCTACTGCCTTACCTTCATAGATTAAACCCGTATAATAGCTTAAACCACGGGCTAACCTATAGTCAAACACAAGGTTATCAGAAGAAAAACCATTTGTCTCTGATAAAGAAAGAACTTCTTTAATCTCTGCTAAACCTTGCAAGCCTGTCGTGTTCGACCCAAAAAAAACAGTCAATTTATTGATTTTATCCTCATTAGAACCTTCAAATAAAACAAGGTCTTTTATAGCGTCTACTTTTACAGTGGAAAAACCATTTTCGACTAACTCCTTAGCCACATTATCCCAACCAACTTTATCCAATTTGTCGAGAGCGACAGCAAAGAAAGAAAAACGAGCACTCTCACCTAGCGTATCTACAATTCCAGCTAAAATCTTACGCGAATTAAGGTAAAGATTCACCCGAAGTTGTAACGATGAAAAGATTGATTGAAACAAGGCAATCAATTCAGCTTCATTTACCAATGAATCTGAACCAATAATATCAGCATCACATTGATAAAACTCTCTATATCGACCACGCTGTGGGCGATCTGCCCGCCAAACTGGTTGAATTTGATATCTACGGAAAGGAAAAGCTAAATCGTTGCGATTCATTGCCACGAAACGGGCAAAAGGCACCGTTAAATCATAGCGAAGACCTTTTTCAGAAATTTTAGACGTTAGTGACTTAGAACCAGCATCGATGTCAGATGGAGAAACTTTGGACAAAAAATCACCACTATTTAATATCTTAAATAACAACTGATCCCCTTCTTCCCCATACTTACCGGTCAAAGTAGACAGATTTTCAATAGCAGGCGTTTCGATAGTTTGAAAGCCAAATCCTTGAAAATGAGTCTTTATAATGTCAAAAACGTAATTACGTTTTGCCATTTCGGTGGGACCAAAATCCCTAGTACCTCGAGCGTTTGCTGGTTTCTGCATAATTGTAAAAAAACAAATTTAATTAATTATGCTATATTATTTTTGATAATAGTCGATTTTAGCTATTTTTGCAAACCAAATTATCAAAGACATGGCAGTAACTAGACTAAAACGTAAAGACAGAAGAAACAAAGCAGTAGCTAACAACAAGGTTGCAGCTATCAAAATCTTAAAGCAAAGACCTATCATCAAATTAGTTGATGTAGAAGCAATCAAAGCTAGCTTCGCTAAATAAGAATAAAATTCTTTATATTTAAACCGGCCTATGCCGGTTTTTTTATGTTCAACAAATCCTCTAAACAATGAAAAAGACATTATTAATAGTTTCAACGCTACTATTAGCAGTAACAACAGGCGCTTTTGCACAAGATCATCGCCACGTAAAAGTAAATCCGACTAACCCTAACGATACAGAATATTGGGAACCAAGTATCACCATAGTAACGCCTGGAGCCATTCCTTCTGACGCTATTGTTTTATTTGATGGGAAAAACTTAGATAACTGGGAATCGGCGAAAGATGGTTCTCCGGCACTTTGGAAAGTTGCAGATGGAAAAATGACTGTGGTGGGTCGGACAGGAAACATTTCTACAAAAGAAAAATTCACTAACTACCAATTGCACATCGAATGGCAATCCCCTATTGAACCTGAAACCTTGAAAAGTCAAGGAAAAGGAAATAGTGGTGTATTTATGCAAGGTATGTATGAAGTTCAAGTAATGAACTCCTACCAAAACCCTACCTACCGTAATGGACAGGCAGGTGCCATATATAAGCAAACACCTCCATTAGTGAATGCAAGCTCTAAAATGGGCGAATGGAATACCTACGATATCATTTATACAGCTCCCATATTTACTACGAATGGTGGAATTGATACACCTGCCTATATAACTGTTATTCACAACGGTATTGTCATTCAAAATCACACCAAGATTCAAGGCACAACGGAATATATTGGTCAACCATTGAATCCTGTTCACGGACCCGGTCCAATTAGCTTACAAGATCACGGAAATCCAGTGAGCTACCGAAATATTTGGTTAAGAAAAATGTAATAAATTTCTTAATTTTGAAGGGAAGGTTTTAAATATAAAAGCCTTCCCTTTTTTTGTTTCTATGAAATACATCATTAGCTGGGTTTTACGATTTATCCCGAGAAAATTCATTCAATTATTTGCACATCGACTGATTAAAATATACAGTATTTTCTTAACTGGAAATAAGGTGTATTGTCCCGTATGTGATCATTCCTTTCGTCATTTCTTACCTTATGGGCGCTTAACTCCCCGTGAAAATGCACTTTGCCCGTCTTGCTTAAGCTTAGAGCGCCATCGCTTGATGTATTTGTATTTAAGAAATGAAACATCCTTTTTCACTGAGAAACCAAAGCTATTGCATATTGCTCCCGAATATTGCTTTATTGAACGTTTTGAAAATCACTTAGGCGACAACTATATAACAGCGGATATTGAAAGTCCTTTGGCCAAAGTAAAAATGGATTTACATGATATTCCCTTCGATGACAACACCTTCGATGTGGTTTTTTGCAATCACGTTTTAGAGCACGTTAAAGATGATGTTCGTTGTATGCAGGAAATTAGGCGCGTATTAAAGCCATCCGGTTTTGCCTTATGCCAAAGTCCACAACGTTATGATCTTGCCACTACTTACGAAGATGCGAGCATTACTGATCCAAGAGAGCGAGAAATTCATTTCTTACAAGATGATCATCTACGGATTTATGGACGCGATTATGGATCGCAATTAGAAAAATCAGGCTTTCAAGTAGAATCGGTAAATCTCATTGAAAAATTAGGTCTAACTGAAAGTACCAGAATGGCTTTACCTTTAGAAGAAATCATATACGTTTGTCGTAAATAAGATGAGATATACCCCTTTTTCAGCTGAATTATTCAAAAAGAATCGCGCAAAATTGTATGCCCAATTACCGCCTAAGTCTATTGTAGTCATTAGTTCCAATGACATCATGCCTACCAATGCGGATGGGACGATGGGTTTCAGACAAAACAGCGATTTGTTTTATTTGTCAGGTTTAGATCAAGAGGAAACTTTGCTAATCTTGTATCCTGATGCTCCTGAGCCACAATGGAGAGAAATAGCTTTTGTTCGCGAGACATCTGAATTAATTGAAATTTGGGAGGGACATAAATATACCAAAGAAGAAGCCACCACTATTTCAGGAATTAAAAATATCCAGTGGACGCCTAACTTTGACTCGCTTTTAAAAACACTTATTTATTCAGCAAATCATCTATATCTAACAGATAACGAACATTTACGTAATGCCTCGGTTGTTCAAACCCAAAATGCAAGACTAGGAATAACATTAAGAGATATTTATCCTCAGCATACAATTGGTCGCCTAGCTCCTATTTTAAGTGATTTGCGCATGCAAAAAGAGCCAGAGGAATTACAGGCATTGCAAGTAGCTTGCGATATTACCGAAAAAGGATTTAGACGAGTTTTAAACTTTACTAAACCAGGAGTAACGGAATACGAAATTGAGGCAGAATTCATTCATGAATTTACACGCAATCGTTCAGAAGGATTCGCTTACACGCCTATCATAGCTTCTGGTGCTAATGCTTGTGTCCTCCATTATATTGATAATGCTCTACCCTGTCAAGACGGAGATATGCTTTTATTAGATGTAGGTGCCTCCTACGCGAATTATAATGCAGATATGACCAGGACCATTCCCGTTAATGGACGATTTAATCAACGGCAAAAACAGGTATATCAAGCAGTACATACCGTGCTGGACTTTGCAACTAAAATAATGCAGCCTGGTGTGTTTTGGGTAGATTACCAAAAAGAAGTCGAGCGTTTTATGGAGGGTCAACTTATCGATTTAGGACTTTTTTCTAGAGCAGATGTGGAAAAACAAAATCCGGCTAATCCATTATTTAAAAAATACTTCATGCATGGAGTGGCTCACCATTTAGGCCTGGATGTTCATGATGTTTGGGATAAGTACAAACCTTTTCAAGAAGGAATGGTTTTAACGTGTGAACCAGGTATTTATATTCAAGAAGAAGGTTTAGGTGTACGATTAGAAAACAACCTAGTGATAAGAAAGGGAGAGAATACTAATTTGATGGAGAATATTCCATTGAATTGGGAAGAAATTGAAGATTTAATGAATCAATAAAACGGGTTAAATGCCTTGTTTTGGCTATATTTGTAGCTAAGTTTACGGGGTCCGCCCTGAGGAGAAATAATTCTATATGAAACACCTGCGTAATTTTTGCATCATTGCCCATATTGATCACGGTAAAAGTACTTTAGCTGATCGATTAATTGAATTCACGAATACCGTTCAAAAACGAGATATGATGAATCAATTGCTCGATGATAT
>CAMDSI010000028.1 GCA_945906915.1 Spirosoma fluviale
TGTAAATAATCTTTGGATGTTTGACTGCTCTTATTTTAATAAGAAAATTGTCTACATCCTTGTCTTGAATGCTATTATTTCGACACTGTGATTTAAACACAGTATCTCTTCTTTATTTCTATCAACACGTCAAAGAACTCTTGTACCTCGATATAAACCGTCCAAAGCAACCCGCTCTGGCGTGAATCTAATCACTCGATTTACTCTCAGTCTTGCCCTAGAAACCTTCTGTTCCTAGCGATTGGGAGTGCAAAGATGTAGGATTAATTCTTTATTAACAAATCATGACCTAATCTTTTTATACTATTTTTCGTAATCGACTGAAAATCAAGAGGGGAATTTTTAAAATAATTGAACACAATAAGCATATCGCGAAATAATCCTACCTTTGTACGAGAAATAGGCGGAGAGATTTTGGCCTATATAATTAAAAGAACATGAAAGACTATCACATCGTATACGAAGACAATCACCTCCTGATCGTGAATAAACGCGCAGGAATTCTCGTACAGGGTGATAGCACCGGCGATGTTACGCTGACAGATGTTTTAAAAGAGTATATCAAGGAAAAATACCAAAAACCAGGTGCCGTGTTCTTGCATCCCGTTCATCGCTTAGATCGTCCGGTTAGTGGATTAGTTATTTTTGCTCGTACGTCGAAAGCACTGGAGCGAATGATGGAGATGTTCCGTAAGCGGGATATTCAGAAAACGTATTGGGCGGTCACTCGCAAGAAGCCCTATCCAGAGAAGGGTAAATTAACGCATTGGCTTTTAAAGAATGAGGCGAAGAATACGACGACGGCTTATGATTACCCAGAGGATAAAGCGCAGAAGGCGGAATTGAATTATAAGATTTTGGGCAAAATCAACTTACATTATTTAGTCGAAGTCGAGCCGATCACTGGTAGACCACACCAAATTCGCGTGCAATTAGCTTCCTTAAATTGCCCGATTCGAGGAGATATTAAATATGGTTATGATAAACCGAACATCGACGCAAGCATTAATTTGCACGCGCGCCGCCTGTATTTCATCCACCCGATTAAACAAACGCCTATTATTTGCAAGGCGTCCGTTCCAGAAAATCCATTTTGGGAAGAGTTTTTAGAATTAGATAATGATGAATTCAAGATGAAAAACTTGGATCACCTATACGAATAAAAAAAGGAGCTTACATAAGCTCCTCTAAAGTCGTATTTTCTAAAACAGATAAGTTAGCATCTCGCCATTTTGTTAGTACTGTTCTTAGCTGACAAGTTTCTTCATCAGCACAGTCATCGCATTTTCCGTAGAAGTGTAAGGATACACATAAGGCTGGTGCGATGGGACCGTCTACAATACGAATGATTTTAGCAAAAGTTACTTCTGCAGGAGGGATGCGTAGGTAATAACCGCCGCCTTTCCCTTTTTGGGACTGTAAAATTCCATGATTTCGAAGCTCTAATAAGATCGCCTCTAAGAATTTCTTAGGTATTCTCTCAGATTCAGCAATGTGCGAAATCAATAAGGGCCCCTTCTCGTAGGACTGAGCTAATACTTTTAGCGCCTTTAAAGCATATTTTGCTTTCTTAGAAATCATAATTTTGTTGATTGTTGATCAAAGCTAAACAAATTTCAGGAATACTCCATTAGCCCGCTCGATTAAGTACTTATTCCTGACCAAGTTTTCGGGCAAAAAAAAGAGGCTAACCTTACGGCTAGCCTCTTCATATAATTCTACTAAACTAGAAACGGAAGTGAGAGAACGCTTTGTTCGCTTCTGCCATTCTATGTGTATCATCTTTCTTCTTCACTGCTGCTCCCTCACCTTTCGATGCTGCAATGATTTCATTCGCTAGGCGATCCATCATTGTTTTGTCACCACGCTTACGTGAGTAACCGATTAACCACTTCATTCCCAATGAAACTTTACGTTCAGCTCGTACTTCTGTTGGTACTTGGAAGTTTGCTCCACCTACGCGACGGCTCTTAACCTCCACGGATGGCATCACATTATTTAATGCTTTTTTCCAAGTTTCTAAACCGTTTTCTTTTGTACGCTCCTCTACTTTATCTAACGCATCATAAAAGATGGTAAATGCCGTAGATTTCTTTCCATCGTACATTAAGTTGTTTACAAACTTAGTTACTAATACATCCTTAAATTTAGGATCAGGTAATACGTAGCGTTTTTTTGGTTTCGCCTTTCTCATGTTGTTAGTTTTTTAAATTCGACCCAAACTTCTGCCTTAACGTAGCATACTGGATCTTTCTGTTAATAATAATTACTTTTTCGCTGCTGCTGCTTGACCTGGTTTAGGACGCTTAGCACCGTACTTCGAGCGAGACTGTAAACGACCAGAAACACCGGCTGTATCTAAAGCTCCACGAATGATGTGATAACGTACACCTGGTAAGTCTTTTACACGACCACCACGGATCAAAACGATCGAGTGCTCTTGTAAGTTGTGACCTTCACCTGGAATGTAGGCATTCACTTCTTTTTGATTTGTCAAACGTACACGCGCTACTTTACGCATCGCTGAGTTTGGTTTTTTAGGAGTAGTCGTGTACACACGAGTACAAACTCCTCTTCTTTGTGGACAAGAATCCAAAGCTGGTGACTTAGATTTCCAAGTCATTTGCTCACGTCCCTTGCGCACTAATTGCTGAATAGTTGGCATTTTGGAATAATTACCGTTTAAAATTTAAAATTCTTTTAATCCCCGTAAAGCGCAGAAAACTCAATTAGGCAGAGTTCTCCCACACCAATGGGGGTGCAAAGTTAACAATAAGAAGTAGAAATAAAAAGGGGGAATGAAAATTATTTTAAAAACCCCCGAATCCCCATTTCTAAGCCTCTGAGCTCGGCTAATCCACGTAAACGGCCGATAGCCGTATAGCCTGGATTCGTTTTTTTGCCTTCTTGCAAATCATCTAACATCCGATGTCCATGATCTGGACGGAAGGGCAAACGGAAATCTTGACGTCCTGATGCGATTCGCTTATTTTGCTCATTCACTAGTCCTTTCATTACGCTAAACATATCCACATCGCCATCTAAATGATCGGCTTCATGGAAATTTCCGTACTGATCGCTGCGCGTTGCACGCAAGTGGATGAAATTAAAGCGGTGGCCTAATCGCTCCACCATGCCCACTAAATCATTATCCGCTCGAACCCCATAACTTCCTGTGCAGAAGCAAAGGCCATTCGCGTTACTTTCGTAGGCATTCAATAATTCTTGCGCATCACTTTCGGTACTGACTACGCGAGGTAATCCCAAAATAGGATACGGTGGATCATCTGGATGAATCGACAAGTTGACTCCCGCTTCCTCTGCGGCAGGCGTTATCTCGCGAATGAAATCATATAAATTAGCCCGCAATTCCTTCTCCCCCACTTCCGCATAGGTATCCAACGCCTCTTGAAAAGATTTCAACGTAAAGCTTTCTTCGGATCCAGGAAGTCCGGCGATAATATTGCGTATTAGTTTATCCTGTTGTACCTGCGAAGATCCATCGAACCATTTTTTAGCTCTTGCAATTTGCTCGCCGGTATAATGCTGTTCAGCTCCTGGGCGTTTCAATAGAAACAATTCGAAGGCACAAAATTCAGCTGCATCAAAACGCAAGCCCGTACTTCCATCCGGGAAACGAAAATCTAAATCGGTCCGAGTCCAGTCTAAAATGGGCATAAAATTATAGCAAACTAGGTCTAAGCCAGCTGCTCCTACATTTCGAATAGACGTCTTGTAGTTCTCAATATAGTGCTTGTAATTACCAGAACGAGTCTTGATATCCTCATGAACGGGAATACTCTCGATCACCGACCAGGTTAGACCTGCTGCTTCAATAATCTCTTTTCGTTCCAGAATATCGCTTAATTGCCAAACTTGTCCATTCGGGATTTGATGCAATGCATTCACAATTCCTGTTGCGCCAGCTTGGCGAACATCGGATAATTTAACGGGGTCGTTTGGACCAAACCACCGCCATGTTTGTTCTAAGGCCATATTAATTTGATTACTACCTGATAAAAGCATTGATTCCTGCTTTTTTACCTAGTATAAAGGTAAATAAAAAACCTTGCCTGGATACCGGGCAAGGTTTTTGTAATCAAGCATTTATATACTTCCTTTAAAATCTCTTTCTCAGGGGCGACAAAAATAAGGAGTTTTTTACAAACAAAAAAAATCCTATCTGTTTTGGTGTGCAGGCCGCACTAAATCGGTCACCGTTTTCACTGGATTAAATGTTTCCAAGGGAACTTCCACGAAAAGCGTATTCCAGTCAGACATGGCTCCGTTCCAAAGCCCGGGCAGCTCCATCGCCTTTAATTCTTTTCCATCCTTCGTCTTGTCTGTAATAAACCCGGTATTCATATCCCGATAATTCAATAAGTTCAAACCACGCGTGGCACAAACTAGATCGACTGGATTAAAGTGGGAGGCTTGGTGGAATTTGGCTTTTTGGCCCTCCTCCTTCCTATTAATCTGCGCTGATTCCACCAGCTGTAAGGTAAAATTCCCCTTTTCATCCTGGCACCAAAAAGGCCCGCCGCCTGGCTCCCCCGTATTTTTAACCACCCCACAAACGCGGGTAGGGCGAGCTAAAATGGCACGTATGTTTATGATTTTTTCGAATTGCGGCAAGGCAGCAAAATCCGCCGAAGGCACAAAACCCAAATAAGTAGCCATTTCTGTTAGCGCCTCGTTGATGGTCTCCTCGGTTGGATTTTCTTGCAATTGCTTGTCTAGATGTTCTATTCCTTCTATAATCCACAACAACAATCCACCCAATGCTTTTTTGTATTCGATGGTAGGTTGTTTTAGTGCATCAGGGACGACATTATCAATATTTTTAATAAAGATCACATCCGCCTTCAGGTCATTTAAGTTCTCTAACAAGGCGCCGTGGCCCGCAGGTCTGAAAAGAAGTGAACCATCCGCCTCGCGAAATACGGTATTATCAGGATTGACTGCAATCGTATCTGTCGCGGGCTTTTGTTCTGAAAAGGAAATCTCGAAGCTTATTCCTGTTTTATTTGACCAAATAGGCGAAATGCGGGCAACTAATTGCTCGAAACCACTCCGGTGTTCGGGGGAAACGGTAAAATGCAAACGGGCTTTTTGGCCATTCGAAGCATAGGCTGCAGCCTCCACGATATGCTCCTCCAAGGGAGTTCGAGCTCCATCCGGATACGAATGGAAGGCCAGGAGGCCTTTTGGTTTTTGGCCATAATCCATCCCCTCTTTACCTAGTAATTTCTGAAGGATATCTGCTGAGTCGTCCTTCTCGCCTAGGAGAGACTTTAATTCTGGCCAAAAAGCAAAATGATCCAGCTCGTCAAAAAACTTCGTGCATTCCTTATTTTCCACACCGGTTGACAAAAATTCGAACAAGGATTTAAACATGCGCGTCGCCGCCCCGGAGGCAGGAACCATTTTTACAATAGACAGTGTTGATTTTTGCTGATCAAAACGGCCTACAAACTCGTTTAGCTGCTCCTCCGTAAACTGAAAAATTCCGTTACCTATAGAGGCAGATTTCTCCAAAACCATCCAAGGAAAACCGGATTTAAAAAAATCAAGTTGCTGGTTAATTTCTGCGGTGCTTATTCCGCGCTTCGATAATTGACCTAAATCCTTCTCTGATAACATATCTGCATTCTTTTATGTATAAAAATAAGAATTTCTTCTCAGGAATTCCTAAAAATCTGTTCGAGGAGTTCGTTCTTTTTTGGTAGATTTGTTTAGATGATGGCGGAAATTAAGGACATATTGCAAAAATACTGGGGGCATACGGCCTTTAGACCCCTGCAAGAGGAAATTATCCAGTCTGTCTTACAGGGGCAAGACACGCTTGCCTTATTACCTACCGGTGGTGGAAAATCCATCTGTTTTCAAGTGCCTGCGCTAGCCTTGCCGGGAATTTGTCTTGTCATTACACCGCTTATTGCCTTAATGCAAGATCAAGTAGATCAGCTAAATCGCCGCGGCATTCCCGCTACGGCTATTTTTTCCGGTCTGCGCAAACGCCAAATCGATATTTTGCTGGATAATTGCATTTATGGCAACACGAAATTCCTCTATGTTTCGCCTGAACGATTAAAAACGGATCTGTTCATCGAGCGTGCAAAGCAAATGAACATCAGCCTTTTAGTCATCGACGAAGCCCATTGTATTTCTCAATGGGGATATGATTTTCGCCCGCCATATCTGGAGATAGCCTCATTCCGCGAAAGAATTCCGAACATCCCCTGTATCGCACTGACTGCCTCCGCGAATGAGGAGGTTAAAATAGATATCATGGAGAAGCTGCAATTTAAACAAGCTGCTGTCTTCCAAAAAAGTTTTAGCCGTCCGAACCTCTCCTATTCCGTTCTCTACGAGGCCGATAAAGAAAAGAAATTATGTTCGATGCTTCTGCGCGTCCCTGGCTCCTCTATTGTCTATGTCCGTAATCGAAGAAAGACTCAGGAAATTGCTGATATGCTGTCTAAAGCTGGATTATCCAGCACATTTTACCACGCCGGTCTTCCGGGCGAGGTCAGAAGCGCACGTCAAAAAGACTGGATAGAAGGGAAGATTGATTGCATGGTAGCGACGAATGCTTTTGGCATGGGAATCGATAAACCCGATGTGCGTTTAGTCGTACATATGGATCTACCTGACACGATCGAAGCGTATTACCAAGAAGCCGGTCGAGCGGGTCGCGATGAGAAAAAAGCCTATGCGGCGATTCTCTATGAAGAAAAAGATGTACTGGACCTCGAAGCCCAATGGGAAAAGTCCTTCCCTACGTCTGAAATTATCAAACGGACCTACCAGGCCGTTTCCAATTATTTGCAGGTAGCCGAGGGGAGCGGGGAATTGCAAAGCTATGATTTCGATTGGGTAGACCTATGCAAGCGCTTTAATCTACCCAGTTCTCAGACCTATTTTGCCTTAAAAATGCTGGAGAATGAGGGCTTGATTTTATTGAACGACGCTTTCCAAAACCCTTCGAAAATCCGCTTTATCGTCAGCTCCACCGAATTATACGATTTCCAAATTCGAAACGAGAAATTCGAATCCTTTTTGAAAGGGCTCCTTAGAATCTATGGTGGAAACCTATATACTCAATTTGTGAGCATATCGGAGGCCGATTTTGCCCACCAAATTAAGATTCCTCCCGTAGAGGTCGAGCGTAATTTAGCCCTATTAGAAAAATTTGAGCTAATCGAATATGATAAACAAAATGGTCTTCCTAAGCTGATTTTTTTGACGCCAAGGGCAAACATTGAAAACTTGCCGATCATTTGGTCTGAGTATTTAAAAAAGAAAGAAAGGTCTAAGAAAAAGATCGATGCGATGATTCACTATGTGAAACATCCGAACGCCTGTAGGACCTTATTGATAACCTCGTATTTCGGGGAATCGTTAAAAAAGCCTTGTGGCGTTTGCGATAATTGTTTGCAAAGCAAAAAAGAAGCCTCCGGGAAAAATATCCCCGAAGGCCTCGAATCAGAACGCAAATTGATTCTAACTTATTTAAAGAACGGCCCATTGCCTGTTCAAGATCTAGTAGAATGCCTCCGCCCTATAGCTTCGCAAGAAGCCCTGCGCATCATCCAATATTGTTTAGAGATGGGCGAGATTCATTATACGGCTGCCGATGAACTAGCAACTGGCTCTGCCTGAAATACAAATTTGACGGGATTCTTCACCTGCTCTTTTAATAAGGCTAAGGCTAACACTTCCTTCGCATCTTCCACATAATGGAAGCTCAAATCGGAGATGTAATTTGCCTCAATTTCCTCCACATCTTTGCGGTTCTTCGAACACATGATGATCTCTTTTATGCCAGCTCTTTTTGCAGCTAAAATCTTTTCCTTGATTCCTCCCACAGGCAATACTTTGCCGCGCAAGGTAATCTCCCCGGTCATCGCTAATTTCGACTTTACTTTGCGTTGCGTTAAAGCAGAAGCAATAGCTGTCAACATGGTGATACCCGCAGATGGACCATCTTTAGGCACGGCTCCCGCTGGGACGTGTATGTGTAAATTATATTGATCGAAAATGCGGTAGTCAATCCCAAACTCCTCCGAATGTGCTTTCAAAAAGCTCAAAGCAGCCATGGCCGATTCTTTCATTACATCCCCCAATTGACCCGAAAGGGTCAAAACTCCCTTTCCTCGACTCAATAATGTTTCAATAAACAAAATATCCCCTCCTACCGGAGTCCAGGCTAAGCCAGTCACTACACCCGCATATTCGTTATTCTCATACGTATCTTTATCGAAATGCTCCTGACCTAGCAGCTTCACCACGTCGGTAGCTGAAATTTTATGCGAATACTCCTGATCCATCGCGATCGATTTGGTGATTTTACGCACCACCCGACCGATCTCTTGTTCTAATTTACGGACGCCAGACTCGCGCGTGTATCCTTCGATCACCTTCTGAATTGCTCCATCGTTCATCGAGAATTCTGCCTTTTCGAGACCGTGTTCCTTTTTTTGCTTAGGCAATAAATGTTTTTTGGCGATTTGGACCTTCTCCTCCATCGTGTATCCGCTCACTTCGATTATCTCCATACGATCGCGCAAAGCTGGATGAACCGTATCTAAATTATTCGCCGTTGCGATGAACATCACGCGAGATAAATCGTAATCACACTCCAGGTAATTATCCATGAAGCCGCTGTTTTGTTCGGGGTCTAAAACCTCTAACAAAGCAGAAGATGGATCTCCGCGGTGATCTGATCCCACTTTATCAATCTCATCTAAAATAAACACGGGATTAGATGAGCCTGCTTTTTTAATGCTTTGAATCACCTTTCCTGGCATCGCCCCCACATAGGTTTTGCGATGACCTCTGATTTCGGCCTCATCCCGCAGACCTCCTAAGGCCATACGGACATATTTACGTCCCAAAGCCTTCGCAATCGAACGTCCTAATGACGTCTTTCCTACCCCTGGAGGGCCATAAAGACATAAGATAGGCGCCTTCATATCACCCTTCATCTTCAATACAGCTAGGTATTCGATGATTCTTTCTTTTACTTTTTCTAGGCCAAAATGATCCGCGTCTAACACCTTCTTCGCCTTCAAAAGATCAAAATTGTCCTTCGTATATTCTCCCCAAGGTAAATCCGCAATCAATTCTACGTAATTCATTAACATCGGATATTCTCCTGACATAGAATTCGTGCGCTGAAGTTTAGTTAGTTCTTTTTGGAAGAAATCATTTACCTCTTTCGACCACTTCTTCTTAGCCCCTTTCGCTCGTAATCCATCCAATTCTTGCTCTGGACTCTCCACGCCTAACTCCTCCTGCAATACTTTAATCTGCTGGCGAATGTAATAGTCGCGTTGTTGCTGATCGATATCGCTCGAAGCCTTGCTCTGAATTTCGCGTTTCAACTCTAGATGCTGAATTTCTTTCAACATGTGCTCGAGCAAATGAGTGGCCTGTTCGATCCCATCCAAGGTCTCTAATAAGGCTTGCTTTTCCTTCAATTCCGCATTGATATTAGACGAAAGAAAATGCACTAAAAAGGCAGAGGTTTCGATATTATCTAAGGCGATTTGAGCCTCGCGAGGAATCTCTGGATTTAGATTTAATATCTTCAATGCGCACTCTTTCAAAGTTGAAACGAGTGCTCTATTTTCTTTATTTAATTTTTTAGGGAAGGTGTCTTCGATATAAGAAACACGCGCTAAAAGATTAGGCTCGGTCTTAATGTATTCACTTACTTCGAAACGCTTGCGCCCCTGTACGATGATCGTTGTATTTCCGCCTGGTAAAACAAACATCTTGACGATGTGAGCTACGGTACCGATTTTATATAAATCGTCCGGAGTAGGCTCCTCTTTCGAATTATTTGCTTGCACTAATACACCGATTGTACGATCGCCTTTATACGCTTTCTTAACCAGACGAACCGATTTTTGACGGGATACGGTAATCGGAATTACCATCCCTGGAAACAAGACAATATTTCGAATCGGAAGGATAGGCAATTGGTCTGACAAAACGCCCATTTTGTCATCATTGTCCATGCCTTCAGAACCGATGGGAATCAATTCTATATTTTCAAAATCAGACATATCTGAAAGTTGCAAATGCTTAAAAAGGTCATTTGGATTATTCATACCACATATTTAAATTCTGCTCCTACATGAGCGAACGATATTAATCAAATTTTATGCCAAAAGACAAGATGGCAGTATGATTATCTTGATAATTGTTGAATGCCCTGACTTTTTCGGAAAAGATAGGATTTCTTTTGGCCTGAAAAAGACCATTGAACGATGTTCGTTTGGTCATCAAATTCGTCTAAAAAAAGAGAGTTTTCTAGATAAGATCCGGCTAAATCCGAGGAGGTGGGAATTTCTACATACACCCAAACCACCTCTTGCTGCAGCTCCGTTCCTACCCACCGATAGGGTGTCGAAATTTGCTTGCCAGCGTGAAATCGGAAATGCTTTCTAAGGTAAATTTCTAATGCGCGCTCAGAGGCATTATCCCCCGGAATCATCGTAAATTTTTTACCTACAACCCCACTCATCGTTTGCTCTAAATCATCTTGAAAAAGTCGCAAACTTATTTCCCAGACCTGATCCTTGGCATTATAGGTCATCTCAGTCACCGAATTATGAAAAGGGTGAACCTCCATTGATTCCGGAAAAAGAAGCCCGAAAAACAGAACAAGCAGTTTCAATTAGAAGAAGGCTTTAAAAATATCATTCCCAAACGTATAGGCCATCAAGGCTAATAAAATCAACATTCCCGCTTGCTGTGCCATTTCTAGTACTTTATCAGAGGCAGGTTTCCCCGTAATCATCTCATAAATCAAGAAGATGGCGTGTCCCCCGTCTAAGGCAGGAATAGGTAAGATATTCATGAAGGCCAAAGCCATAGATAACAATCCCGTTAACATCCAAAAACGACTCCAATCCCATACACCACCGAACATTTGGGCAATTCCGATCGGTCCACTCAATGCCTTAGAAGCAGAAACATCACCTGAGGCAATTTTCTTAAATCCTTTGATATTATCAGAGATCACCGAAAAAGCACGACCCGTTCCGATACTCGCCGCTTGCACAATAGAATAATCTTCATGTGTTACTTCAATCAGCATTTCAGGTACAAATCCTATTTGACCAGATGAAGCGACCTGCATGCTCAGCGTATCAGCAACGCCTCCACGCAAAATTCCTAAGCGAATCTGCTTTCCCGCTTCTTTCGTTAATAATTCTTTCACCTCGTGGTAAAAATGAACTGGACTCGCATTCACCGAAGTGATTACATCCCCCTTTTTCAATCCTGCCGCATAAGCCGGTAAAAGCTCCGCTGGTTTAGCAGCCGAAAATTGATCGAAGAAACCCGGCTCTTCTGGAGCAGCTACTTCCGCAACTTTAAAGGGTGCCATCGGTTCGATGAAAGCCGCTTTTTTATCGCTTAATTTTTCAATGAAATTTGATGGGATTTTGATTTCGACGGTTTGGTCGCCACGCTGAACTGTATAGGACGAATTATCGCCTAAGAGTACATCTGAAGCGCGTAAATCAGACAATTGTTTATAATCTGCGCCGTTTACACGAATGATTTTATCACCCGTTTTTAAACCGATTTGCTGGCCTATTTCCATCGCGACGATGCCGTTCTTATTTAATTCTTCTTTAGAAATAAAGTTATTCCCATTCGAATAAGTAAGGCAAACGAAAATCACGACTCCTGTGATGACGTTCACGATCACACCACCTAACATAACGATTAGGCGCTGCCAAGCAGGTTTAGCGCGGAATTCCCAGGGCTCTGGGTCTTTCGCTAAAGTTGCCGCATCCTGAGTTTCATCGATCATACCGGCGATGGAAACATAGCCTCCGAGTGGAAACCAGCCTAAACCGTATTCGGTATCCCCTATTTTCTTTTTGAACAAAGCAAAATTCAATACGGTCGGTATTGGAAATAAAAAGTCGAAGAAAAGGTAGAACTTCTCGACGCGCATTTTGAACCATTTGGCCGTAATATAATGACCAAATTCATGCAATGTTACTAAAATCGACAATCCTAAAATCAATTGTCCTGCCATCACTAAACCTTCCATAATTCGCTATTTTCTATTTTTGTTGACCCATTCCTGGGCTATTATTCTACTCATTCGATCACTTTCAATATAATCCTCTAATGCCGGATTCGCCACAAAAGTTCCCTGACTCATACAATATTCGTTCAAGTCGGACATGGCTAAAAATCCGATTTTGTCCTCTAAAAAGGCAGCAACTGCTATTTCGTTAGCTGCATTCAACAAACAAGCCGTATTTCCTCCCCGCTCTAAAGCCTGAAATGCAAGCCCTAAATTACGGAATGTCTTGGTATCTGCCTGCTCAAAAGTTAAAGAAGCATAGTTTTTAAAATCAAAGCGCGGAAAATTCGCCTTCATTCGATTCGGGTACCCTAAAGCAAACTGAATCGGCAATTTCATATCTGGCAAACCTAATTGAGCCTTAATCGAACCATCCTCAAACTGAACTAAAGAGTGTACAATCGATTGCGGATGAACGACCACCTGTATTTCAGACGCATTCACGTTAAATAACCAAGCCGCTTCGATTACTTCTAATCCTTTATTCATCAAACTAGCCGAGTCGATGGTAATCTTCGCACCCATCGTCCAATTCGGATGTTTCAAAGCCTGAGCACGCGTTACTTGCGCTAATTGATCTCGGTTAAAACCCCTAAATGGGCCACCTGAAGCGGTTAATATTACTTTCTCAATGGGATTATGCGCTTCGCCCATCAGACATTGAAAAATCGCCGAATGTTCTGAATCAACCGGCAAAATAGGTACGCCCATCTCTCTCGCTAAAGGCATTATCAGCGCTCCCGCCACCACCAAAGTTTCCTTGTTCGCTAGGGCAATTGGCTTGCCTGCTTTGATCGCTTTCACCGTAGGCAATAAGCCTGCGTAACCTACTAAAGCCGTTAAGACGATGTCCACGGAATCCAATGTCACGACATCTTCTAGCGCCTTTGCGCCAGAATGAACATGAATCCCGGTTCCCGTTAAAGCCGATTTTACTTCTGCATATTTCGCCTCATTCCCGATTACCACGTGTGCCGGTTTCCAGGCTAAAGCTTGGGAAATTAGTAAATCAGCTTGGTTTTGGGCAGTTAATACCTCCACCGAAAACTCGGATGGATACTCAGCAATTACATCTAGAGCCTGCGTCCCGATGGAACCCGTACTTCCTAAAATCGCAATTCTTTTCATCGAAGCATGGCCGTTATTTGTTCCACAAAACTGATCCATACCTGAGGATACAAAAGCGTCATCGCTGCAAGACCAAATAAAGCGCCATATAAATGGGCGCTATGATTCACGAAATCACGACTTCGCTTATCCATTTCCACCGAATACCACGTAAACAAACCCGCATAGATAAATCCTGGAATTCCGAAGAATCCGAATAAGTATATTTTCTCCGTGGGGAAAAACAATATTCCCGCAAAAATCACGGCAGAAACTGCCCCTGAGGCTCCTAAGGAATTATAATTGGGATTATTTTTCTGTTTGAAATAGGTAGGTAAATCCGCCACTAAAATCGCCAGCAGATAAAAAACGATGAATAATTCGGACGCAATACTTGGAAATAATTGATTAAAAATCTGCTCTAATTGTACCCCAAAAAAGAAGAAGGAAAACAGATTAAAAAACAGGTGCATAAAATCAGCGTGGATAAATCCAGAACTAATAAAACGCCAATATTCGTTTCTGTGTTGAATCCGATACGGGTTCATGAGCATTTTCCCCATCCAGTCTGGCTTCTGCCAAGCGGCTAGAGAAATGATAATCGTCACAGCAATAAGTAAAATCGAGACCATAGGTAAACAAAACTACGTTAAACTTCTCGATCAACCAACCCGCTCATGAATTTTACCAAGGCTGATTTTTGGTCCGCCGAAATGGCTAAAGATTGAATTTCCGCAAAAGCGGCATCGAAATAAGTGCTAATCACAGCTTCTGTTTCCGCCTTTAAACCGAGCGAATCATAGATCGCGGTCACCGATTTCACTTTTTCTGCAGCGTCGTACTCGGTGGCGGAAACCCAACGCGTTAAATCGGCTAATAAAGATCCCGTCGCTTTTTCAAATGCTTTAATCAGTAAATAGGTTTTTTTATTCGCTAAAATATCTCCGCCTGGCTGCTTCCCAAATTTCTCGGGGTCGCCATAGACGTCCAATAAATCATCTTTCAATTGAAAACCTAGACCGATGGTTTCTCCGATGCGGTAAAGAGAATCTGAAACCGATGTAGGCACCGAAGCCAGTAAACCGCCCATCTCCATAGAGAATCCGATCAAAACCGACGTTTTCAAGCGAATCATTTCGATGTATTCTTCGACTTGCACATCATCTCGACTTTCGAAGTTCATATCAAATTGCTGTCCCTCGCAGACCTCTGCTGCGATACGCGAAAGGCGACCCAACAAATGTTGAAAAGCCTCCAGACTTAAGCCTTGAACCTTATTTAGGTATTGGTAGGCATTCACCAGCATCACATCTCCGGAAAGAATGGCGATGTTATCATTCCATTTTTCGTGCACCGTTTGTTTACCGCGACGGATGGGAGCTTTGTCCATTATGTCGTCGTGCATCAAAGTGAAATTATGGAAAATTTCTACCGATAAAGCTGCAGGAACTTGCTTTTCCCAGTCAGATTTGAACAAGGAATAAGTCAATAAACAAAGGACTGGACGAATTCGCTTGCCCCCTAAACTCATTAAATAATGGATGGGGTCGTAGAGCTCGCTAGGGCTTTGGCCTATATCTAAACGACTGATTTCCTTTTCGAGGGCTGCTAAAAATTCTTTGTTCATTTTATCTATCTACTTCACCCATCACTAAATCTAAGGATCCAATAATGGCTACTAAATCTGCTAAATATGTCCCCTTCGCTAAATAGGGAAGGACGGACAAGTGGTGGAAAGAGCAAGCGCGCACTTTCAATCGTTGTGGGATATCCGAGCGACCGTCCGTACGAATATAGAAACCGAGTTCTCCTTTCGGATTTTCAGCCCTCACATAGGCATCCATCGCTTTAGGACGGATCTTTTTAGGGACCAAAGCCTGAGGATCAAAATCCCTCGTCCTTTTCTCATCACCTAGCAATGCCACTAAACATTGTTCAATTATCCTGATCGATTCCTCGCATTCACGCAGACGTACATGGTTGCGATCCCAACAATCTCCTACCGTACCCATCGCACCTTCTCCCACCGGAATGTCAAATTCTAATTCCGGATAAACCGAATAGCCATCGATTCTACGAAGGTCAAAAGGCAAACCAGAACCGCGCAATACCGGACCCGTACATCCATAATTAATCGCCGCATTCAGGGGCAAAACACCCACGCCTGCTGTCCGCTTAATGAATATACTATTATCCTCTACTAATTGTTTTACTTCTTTAATGGTATTCTTTAAAACAGGAATCAATTCCTGTATTTTCTCTTCAAATCCCAAAGGCAAATCATAGAACAGACCCCCCACCCACACATAGTTATAGAGCATTCGGGCACCTGATAACCATTCCAGCAGTCGTTGAATGTCCTCTCGGTCCCGCATCAACCATAAAAAGGGTGTGTATGCTCCAATATCTAGTCCGTAAGTTCCGATTGCCACAAAGTGGGACGCGATCCGATTTAATTCCGCCACAAGTACGCGAATGTATTCAATGCGTTTAGGAAGCTTCCCTGTTAAATCCAGCATCTTTTCCACCGCCATCACATAGGCATGCTCCGAATTCATAGCCGCCATATAATCCAATCGATCCACATA
>CAMDSI010000029.1 GCA_945906915.1 Spirosoma fluviale
GTAAATATTTCAAACAAATTCATCGTTTGCTTTGAGCCATCAGTTGTTTCACGTTCTTCTTTCGATCGCATGAAGACAATTTCATCTGTCGATCCAGCTACTTTCATAGGAAATATTGACAAAGGTACATCATTCAATTTCTTAGCATAAGCATGCCATTTTTTGTTGAAATCGCCTGTTTTCTTTTGCATTTCTTCCGAGTAATAAGAAAGCTCTTTTTGGGAATCATTTGAGTTATACGCTTTCGTTGCGTCTAAAACGACTTGGCTACTTTTTTCAGATCCTAATTGGAATCCTTTGCCTGCATCTGGGCCAGAAAAGATTTTTCCAACTGTAGTTTGTGCAGAGACACTGAATACAGATGCGATTAACGCACCCAATAGAACAATTTTTTTCATGGTATTATGTTTTGATTAGGTCAGCAAGTAAGAGTGAATCAATGGACTTTTAAAGAAATTAGTAGTTAGATTTGTTCCCAAATGCGCAAAAGGGAACAAATGATTTTTAGTTTTTTTGGGCGCATATCTGAGGCTTTATTATGTTTGGAAAACAAAAAAATACACCAAAATGAAGAAAATTATTTTAACTCTATGCGTGGCTGCTGGATTAGTATCCTGCACGTCAGAAGCGGATCAAAATGCTATTAAGGGCACTGCTAATGTTGCCTATTACTCTCGTGTGTGGGAAGTGGCAGTTAATGAAGGTCGCACGAACATCTTAGATTCGGCCTATACGGATGATGCAGTATTGCACACGGTTCCTGAAGTGAAAGGTAAAGCGGCTTGCAAAGCTTATTATTCGAATTTTGTAACAGGTTTCTCTGATCGTCAATTTATCGTGAAAGAGATGTTTGCTGATGGCGATAAATTAGTGAAGCACTGGCAGTTCAAAGGAAAGCATACTGGAGATTTTTTTGGTATTCCTGCAACGGGTAAAACAGTGGACGTGATCGGTTGTACGATTGCTAAAATGAAAGACGGAAAGATTGCTGAAGAGCAAGATTTCATGGACAACATGGTATTAATGACTCAATTAGGTCTTTTACCAGCAAGCAAGTAAAACTAAAAGGTGGAGGCTTAGGCCTCTGCCTTTTCTTTTATGTAGGCGGAAGGTGTTACTCCTTTTCTAGCTTTAAATGCATCGTTGAATTTAGAACGGGATACGAATCCAGCATCCGAAGAAATGGCTTCTATCGTAATGCGCTTCGCATTTCCTTCATCGATTAATTGACAAGCAAATTCGATACGCATGTCATTTTTCCATTCCCCAAAAGTTTTCGCTAATTCCTTATTAAAATAATTCGATAAGAATCGTTCTGGAATCTTTAGGTCAAAAGACATTTGAGATAAAGAAAAGTCCTTTTGCACGAAAGGATTTCGAGTTAGGTAGTTTTGTAAATCCTGATCAAAATTCCGATAAGTGGAGGTCTTCTTAGCTAAGTTTGATTTGATTTCCTGAAAAATCGTTGATTGAGCTAATTCTACTTCATAGGAAACGTTACCGTAGAGGATTTTGGGAAAGAGAAATAAGATGAAGTTTTGGACAAAAAAACCACCACCACATATTGCAAAAAACCGAGTCTCACTAAAAATTACGGTCGAAGGGATGCCTAAAATCGCATAATTATGTGCGTAAATCGTTAGCATATGCCCTAAACTATTCCCGGCAATCACTAATTGTAAGAAGATCAACGAGAAAATCCACTTCTGAATTAATCGATGATTAGAGGGTAATTCGCCGTATTTCTTCAACAATTGTCGTTTATTCCAAAGGAAATAAATGATAGAGGCTAGGCAATACAGCATCAAATGCACGGAGCGACCTTCTAATATCTGCTCAAAAGTCACCCATTGAAAGTTCAAATTATAATCTTCCGTAATATTTACAATCTCGTGCGCTATCGTCGTTTTCGTCGCTAGCGGCAAAGTGGTGAAAGGTAATGTGGCGAAAAAGGTAAATACGGCAGGCAACAAATGCAGCAAATCGCTTAGGTAGAGTTTTTTATCCTCAGAAACGGTGTTTTTGACATAAAAAAACAAAGCTGGCCCCAGCATAAACGATAGGGGTAAGAAATGCACGAAACAAATACCCTCCCAAAACTCTATTTTAGAGTAGTGTAAGCCGAAATAAACCATCAAAACGGAATTGCAGCACAGGAAAAACAAGGCTAAAAATGTATTGGATCTATTCAATGAACTAAGGTAGTACAAGAGAATAAAGGAGGTAAATATGCCGAATAGTGGTGCTAGTATTGCCAAAATATGATTTTAATCAGATACAAGATAGGCAAAAATCTAGGTATTATGCAAAGAGGATTTTCGCAAAAGCAAGCAAAGCGGGACGATTATTCGCTCCGCGTTGCTTGCCGGAATGCTAGATTTTATAGTATTGCTCCCAACCTTTTCTTGGTTGCGCACCTACTAATAGAGAATTAGCTAACGAATTATTGGTGATTTTTTTCGTCTTGCGATCGAATAATAATTTCGTATTTAATTTTTGCGCCATAACTCCCAAAGTAAATACTTGGCTTAATGGACCAGCAATTTCGAAAGGTGAACGTGTCTTCTCTTGACCCATACATGCCTTTAAGAAATTCGCGTAATGGTTTGAAGGGCTTTTAGGAACCTCCGGTAATGTAAGGTCCTTCGCTGCATCACCTAAGATAGAAAGCGTACTTCCGTGAGATCCACCTTTGAAGATTAAATCATTACCATAAATGATTTTTCCCGGATTTAATTTAGCTGGTTGAATTTTTCCATTACTAGCCGGTGGAATGTTCGGGTCTAATGCATTTGTTCCATAATTCGCAGGAACCGGCGGAATATTATTCACCCCATCATACCAAGTAATATCCATCGCTGGCATATTCTTCCGCTCTGGAAATTTAAATAGAATGGTAGAAGACATCGGGTAGAAGAAATTGTTATGTCCTTCCGCCTTTACCATATTGACTTCAGTAGGTAATCCTAGTTCTAAAAACTCATGAGCCGTATCCATGATATGTGCTCCCCAGTCTCCTAGGGCACCTAAACCATAATCAAACCAGGAGCGCCATTGTCCATTGACAAAATCTTTTTGGTATTCATGTGGCTGAACCACTCCTTGCCAAATATCCCAGTCTAAAGAAGAAGGAATCGATTCTCCAGCCGGGAATTTCGTGATTTTAGGGTCCCAACTATGCCAGCGGCGAGCCGAGTTCATGTGTGCTGTCATCGACGTCACATCTTTAATAATTCCCGCTTCTTTCCAGGCTTTGAATTGAAAATAATTGCCTTCTGAGTGGCCCTGATTACCCATTTGAGTGACTAGGTTAGGATGCTTACGCGCAGCCGCCATCATTAATTCTACCTCATTGAACGTACGAGCCATCGGTTTTTCCACAAAAACATGTTTGCCTAAACCTAATGCCATCATCGTGATAGGGAAGTGGGAATGATCCGGAACGCCTACAGAGACAGCCTCGATTTGCGATCCCATTTTGTCAAACATCTGACGGAAATCTTGGAAACGCGGCACATCTGGAAACTTCTCTAAAACCTTTAACGTTTGCGGAGCGCCCATATCGACATCACAAAGTGCCACGATATTCGCAAGTCCCGTATTGTACAAGGACATCACATCTGAACCCCCTTGGTTACCGATACCAATGCAAGCTAGATTAACTTTTTCGCCCGGTAATTTGGAAAGTATATTGGGAAAAGCAGCAGCTGCTCCTAAAAGGCCGGCATTCTTCAGGAAGTCGCGGCGCGAATTTTGGTGTTTATTCATGATTGTTAAATAGGTTTGTTTTATAAAGCCAAAGACTCAGTCATTCTACTTAGCTAATGCCTTCCGCAATAATTCGACACTTTTTCGAACCCCAGATTTTGCATCTTCTTTCCCTTCAAATTCGATGGAAATATAGCCATGGTAGTTCACGTCTTTCAATATTTTAACAATTCGATCGTAGTCTAATTCTAACGAATACCATTCTCCGCCACCATAATAGGTTTTAGCCTGAACGAAGCTTGCGCGCGGTGCGATCATCTTTAATTTATCATAGGGATCCTCTAAGAAATTACCGGTATCCATCAATAAGCCTAACCAAGGGGAATTCACCGTATCTTGAAGGCGGATCATTCCTTCTGGAGTAGAACCTAAGCCCCAGTGATTTTCTAAGGCTAATAAAACGCCGCATTCCTCCGCCTTTTTTAGGCATTGTTGAATTCCGTCCACACACCATTTATAGCCGTCGTCCTCTGTATAACCCGGTAAAATCGGTTCGATTCCCCTGTTTTTCATCAAATCATCGAAGGATTTGATGGTATTCCATCTACCAGTATTTAATCGGAGGCAGGGAATTCCCATTTTATAAGCTAACTCGATGCAGTGATTTGTATGGTCCACATGTTTTTTGAGTTCGTCCTTATCTGGAGTAACGAAACCTTGGTGAATCGAGAGACAAGTCATGGCAATGCCGTTGACGAAGGCATGCTTTTTGAGTTTTTGGAGGTAGGCGTTGTCTTCGCTTTCCATTTGGCGATGAAGTACGTCGATTCCCTCTAATCCGAGGGCAGCGGCATCATCAATCACTTTTTCGATAGGAAATTTATCTCCCTTAAAGTGCCAATAGGAATAACTAGAGACACTTAATTTAATGGAAGGTTGTAAAGAAGGTTTAGCTGGAATGACTTGTGAAGAAGGAATTCCGCTGAGTCCGCCCGCTAACAGGGAGCTCTGAATAAAATCGCGTCTTTGCATGTTTTTTTAGGTTTAGAAAACCTAAGTTAAAAAAAAGATGAAAGAAAAGTTCTTTCATCTTGATGCACACCAAACCACTAATAGATTTTGTAATAAGCGAAGGTAAGTGTAAAAAATCAATTCCAAACCCTGACCTTTCAGATTATCAGTTTATTGATAATGTAGGAGGGCTTTTTGCAGATTTTCTCGGAGTTGATTTCTTAAACGCAAAGGCTCAATCACCTGTAATTCAGTGGCATAACGTAAAAGAAAATTTTCTACATCTTGATTTATTTCGAGTGTAAGTTCGAATAATTGCGAATCAATTTGTTTTTGAGAGGGGTGAATCGGGTATTTGGGTAGGTATTCTTTAATCCATGAATCCGCATGTGCCTGAAGGATGATTTTTTCAGCTTCCTTAGCACCCCGAAACAAACCGAGGCTATGTTTGAAATAATCGGATGGCCTAAAATCGGGGTGAATACGTGGTTTTTTTTGAGAACTACCTAAACGCACGGCATCCATTCGGTCTAATGCGAATAGACGAAGTTGATCTAGTGAAATCCTCGTTTCTCCTTCTGCTATTTCTTGAAATAATAAATACCAGCCTGTAAACCAGCCATTATTGTATTCTTTAATCATTAATGGGAGCCCAGTGACCATTTTCGACTTGGATGAGGCAGCTAAACCCTTATGTGAGATTTCAATGATTTGCTTCCCTGCGATCGCGTCTACTAAGAATTTGACGTGCTCGGATCCTGATCGATCTCCCTCATTAATCAATTCTATGGCAGGCCAGTTCGCAATTTCTTCGTGTCTGATGAGGTTATTTTCCAAAGAGATCGCCCGCAGCTTATTCACAATCCCATTCCCATTCCCCCCCGTAAAAAGGTGTTTATTAAAATCGATGATAGACGCAATTTGATCTAATTCCTTCTCTGAAAAAGAGGGGAAGGCACTAATGTCATCCCGGATATAGTAGAAACGGTTTTCTGATTTGGAATAACGAATTAAATCTCCGTCCGTTTCCTCCAGGATAGGGTAGCGTTCAGCCAGTTTCTCTTTTAAAGCCTTGATGTCGCGGCTGAAACTTCGTTCGCTATAACTTAGTTGGTCAAAGTGTTCCATGAAATAGTCGCTCACCAATGCAGCTCGCAGGGGAAAAGTCTTTCGCAGAAATAGATTATTTAGCTCTTTAAGGCGATCCGTTGTATTCATATCGCACAATCTAGCAAATTTTCCATATGTCGCCAACTTTTGGCGGACTACTACCGCAATTTTGGGTATTCAAAAACGAAAAAATATGAAAAATCTAAAATCCTTACTTATTATTCCTTTCTTTTTCTACGCAACCGAAGGTTACGTGAAGGCCTTTAAAGTGGTTGGTTCAAAATGGGCCATCGCTCTTTTTGTTATTTTGAATTTTAGCGCCTGTGTTGCATTAGCGTTTGCAGAATTTCAATTTTTTGGGGATTCGGACGCGGATGGAATTTATACCCAAGCGGTTTTGGCGGAGTTCTTGTATTTAGCCGTAGGTGCAGGATTGAATTTGTTTTCAGAATTAGAGACGCGCTAGAGCAGTTTGATCTTCACAGAATCAATAATTTCTTTGGTCCCAAGATCTGTGAAAAAGAGGGAGCCTACCTTTTGTTTTGTCATGGGATGCGAATATTTCAAGTAAATAGTCATCGTTTCGCCTTTCATGGATCCTATGGGAGCAATAACCACGCTGAATTGACCTGTCTTATCATCCGTAATCGAAGTAGAATTGATGGTAGGAACTAATTCATCTTTCCAGTTCAAAAGTGGAGGTAGATTGACGTATTGAATGGCACCTAAGAATGGATTGAAATAGGTTTTAGTAATATTGGCAACTGTTTCGCCTTTTAAAATCCACCAGAATAAGTTGTTTTTAAACACAATGCTTTGCTTTGCGCCATTCGCCTTACTGAAAACCACCTTATTATTACTATCCAGTAATCGACCACTAATCCGTTGGATATTTTGCCCTTCTTTTGTGAGTGTGAAATAATACTGTCCTTTTGAGTCTTTAGGAAGGACGTAAGCTGGGTCGTCATTTAGGCCTGGGTCAAAGACAAAGTGAATACCCTTGCCTTCATCAATAACATAAACTTCTTTTACGATAACGTTTAATTTCTCTTCAGTATCCTCCTCATTAAAAAGATTACAAGAGCAAAAAGTAAAGATCACTAATCCACAAAAGATTAATTGCTTCATCATAAGCTACCTCCTTTCAAACTGGAATTTTAATACTAATTCGTGCGTCTGATTCGTAATTCTAGAAATCGTATTGGTAGGCATCTCGTATTGATAACCCAGGTAGACGGTAGGGCTAAATTGAACGCCTAGATTCACGCCGATGGCATTTTCATTTCGGTAGCCAAAGCCCACATCGAATAATTCGTAGAACGATCCCGTTAGATTGACATCATAGCTCAAAGGTAAATCGGCGGCCGCGCGTACAATCGCATTGGTGTGAATGCTGATATCTTTACTTAGTACCTGCTTTTTGCCGATCATCCCATAATAGAAGGAGGCGTCTTTGTATTTCCCGTTTTGGAGGCCAAAATCATTCCATAGCATCCTCGGTTGAGAAATACTCACATAGAACTTATCTTCTTTTGCTAGGCGAATACCCCAGCCAGAATTGATCTGTAATCCGGTGGAATAATTCTGGGTGAATTGCTCATCGGTTTGGTCTAATAGGCTTAAGCCGGAGAAGTCCAAAGCTAAATTAGTTACCCCCACGCGAATACCGCCAGAAAGTGCCCACTTATCATTAATCAGGGAATGGTACGCAAAATCGCTATTGATGGAAGTTGCTTTTACGGGGCCTAATTGATCTAAAAAGGCAGTGAATCCTACGCCCATCTTTTCACCCCAATTGAAATTCCCCATCAAGGCAGTAGTCACCGGAGTGCCCGGCATGGAAGTCCACTGATTCCTGTTTACGAAGATGATTTCATTTTTATCACTGGCACCTACGAAGGTAGGGTTAATCACCTGCGGATATAATCGAAATAAAGAGAATACAGGGTCAGTCTGGGCCTTTATTTGGCCAGCAAAAATTAACATACACCCTAAAATCACAATCCGTAATTTCATTTATTTCTTCAAACGATTGATGTAAATATAAGTAGAAACCCGGGGTCTAACGCCATAATAGTCTAAAATATAGAAATATACCCCGTCAGGAAGTAGTCCATCCCCTGATAAAAGAGGGTTCCCAAGATTCGATTCGCCACCCCAATTATTGCCATAATCCTTCGTCTCATACACGATATTTCCTATTCGATCATATACCGTTAGGTTATTGGGAGTCGTGCGCATCACACCCGGAATGACCAAATAATCATTTCTCCCATCCCCATTTGGTGATATTCCTTGGAAGGCCACCGGATCGCATGGATCTGGATCGATTCGGTTATCGATTCCATCGTGATCACAATCCGGCAATCCACCATAATTCAAATCATTTTCCCACTCGTCTTTGATTTCATCCCCATCCGAATCTAGATCATTATAATCAGGAAGTCCATCTTTATCGGTGTCTACTGGGTTATCTCGGTCACCACCGATTTCAACTATGTCAGTATACCCGTCTTTGTCCGTATCATAATTGACATCCTCTAGCACCGTAATGGTAGTGCTATCTACACCCGGACCCGTAGAATTGGTAGCTGTTACGACATATTTCCGAGGCTTCGCAGGCCAAGTAGGTGTTCCAGATATTAAACCAGTTTTAGTATCAAAAGTTAATCCAGCCGGTAAGAGGGAATCAATTTTAAATACATCGGCAATCCCCACCAATATAGGTTTGAAACTGACAGGCACTCCTTGGCGGAAGACGCCAGGCAGTGGATATTTAATTTCTGGAAAGGCGATTAGCACTTTAATCGAAATCGTAAACAAATCATATCCTGTCGAATTACTAGCCGTGATAACGTAATCCATAAAATCCTGCGCTTTAGTCGGAGTTCCAGTTATTGATCCCGTTATAGGGTTTAATGTTAATCCTGCCGGCAATGGTTTGTCCACGGTGTAAAGTGTTGGCATACCTTGCACGCTTGGATTCAAAGGAGTGATTTTAATCTTTTCAATATAGGTCTGCGGTGTAAAGTAGCTCAAACTACTCGGTCTAGGAATAACCGTAGCGATGCGAATCGTATCGGTGGTAGAAGCTGTGCTATTCGTAATGGTGACCACATAGGTAGTTGGAGGTCTTAAGACAGTGGGTGTCCCAGAAATGATACCCGTTAATGGATCGAATACTAATCCAGCAGGAAGCGGTTTGTTGATCACGATGCTTCCGATGACTCCTTTGATTACGGGGATTAATGGCGGATTTGTTTGGCCAGAAATAAATAAATCCACACCCGTGTAAACCGGGTTAATCTGCGCGCCTAATATAGGCTCAGGATACGAAATACGAGGTCTTGCAATGAGGACGGTGATGACAAGTCGAGCCCTAGCAGAACCTGTGGTATTCGAAGCCGTAACCCAATAGATGGTTAGTGGAATGGCTTTAGTGGGTGTACCCGAAATGATTCCTGTGATAGGATCTAACGTTAAACCATCCGGCAACGCTTTATCGATAGAATAGGTATCTACTTTCCCTTTTACTGTTGGATTTAAAGGGATAATTATTATTTCTTCCTCATAAATAACAGGGGTCGCATATTTTAGATTTTTAGGCGGGGCGATGAGTACTTCTAAGTCCAAAGGCGCAGATGTCGATCCCGTCGAGTTAGAGGCCGTCACGACATAGCGAGTCAAACTAGATATCACACTTGGTTTACCCGTAATCTCTCCGGTCGCCGTATTAAACGTAAGTCCTAAAGGCAATGGCTTATCTATCGTAAATGCCGTCGCCAAACCCGAATAAGTCGGTCTGACTGGGGCCATTAAGCTGTCTTGAATTAAGCGAGTAGGACTAAAATAAGCCAAATTCGAAGGCGGAGCAATAACCACCGATATATCAATATTGGCAATGGCCGAGCCTGTACTATTTCTAGCGGTAATGACATAGGTTTGCATCGAACTTAAAGCCGTAGGTGTTCCACTGATAATACCCGTAGTTGAACTAAATGAAAGTCCCGCCGGTAAGGTTCGGTCAATCGAATACGATGCTACAGTTCCAGAAACAGACGGAGCGATATTGGGTATGACAAAGTTTTGGTATAAGACTTTGGGCGTTGCATAAATCAGATTTCTAGGCCTCGCAATCAACACCGTTATCACCACATTCGTCGATGTAGCACCCGTCGTATTCGTCGCAGTTACAACATAGGTGGTGGTCGGTTTTGCCAAAGTAGGTATCCCAAAAATCCTCCCCGTCGACGTATCTAAAATCAAGCCGGCTGGTAAGCTAGGACTTACGGCATAAGAAGCAACCGCACCAGTCACCCTCGGATCCAATGGCGTAATATCCACTCCTTCCTCGTATACATTCGGCGTGGTATAAGACAATCCTGACGGCGCAGGAATCAGGACAGTAATCGGAAGGGCATACGAACTCGCTCCCGCTACGTTAGTGGCGGTGATGGTAAAAATAGTCCTAGGTATTGCCTCTGTGGGAGTTCCCGAAATAGCTCCCGTACTTGTATTGAAGACTAAACCAGCTGGCAAAGCTTTGTCGATTGAATAAGACGCCACAAAACCCGTCACCGTAGGTGTCAACGTACTGATCGCCGTACCCGTAAAATAGGTGGGGGGATTCACGTAGGTCAAATTAGTAGGCGGCGGAATGGTGACCGTAATGTCTACCGTGGTGGACCCCGTATTCGTCGAGTTCGTTCCCGTAATAGTATAAGTTGTTCTAGGTGACTGAACTGTTGACGCCCCTGAAATAATTCCGGTGTTTGTGTCTAGGTTAAGGCCAGTAGGTAATCCTGGACTAATGCTAAATGAATTAACAACGGTTCCAAATTTGTTTGGAACTAAGGGTGTAATGGCAACCGTTTCATAATACACATTAGGCGTCGTGTAGGAGATTTGAGGCCGGGCGATTAGTACGGTGATGTTCGTAGTTGCCCCAGTGCTTCCGGTTGAATTAGAGGCAGTGATCGTATAGTTTGTTGCCGGATTTGCCAAAGTAGGAGTTCCGGAAATCACTCCTGAAACGGGATCTATTCCTAAGCCAGCAGGTAAAGTTGGATTAACGGTATAGTTTGAAACGACACCTGACACCGTAGGAAATAAGGACGGAATGGGAACGCGCTCCTCGAAAATATTTGGACTAAAATACGTTAATCCTGAAGGTGCCGCAATACGAACAGTAATGTCAATATCAAATGTGGTGAAACCCGTACTATTTTCTGCCGTTACGGTATAAATAGCCCTAGGGGTGGCAGCTAATGGTGTTCCATTAATTAATCCCGTCGTTGCATTGATAGATAAGCCAGGTGGAAGTGTTGTAACCGTGTAACGTGAAACAGCTCCTGTTACCGTAGGAGATAAGGTAGGAATGGCTGTGCCTTCAGTGAAAACCCATGGCGTTTGGTAGCTTAGATTTGTAGGAGGAGGAATGACTACGGAGAAGCTTGTAGTTGCAACCACCTGACCTGTCGTATTGATGGCAGTTATGGTATATAAGGTAGGATCACTTAAAGCGGTGGGCGTTCCAGAAATAACCCCTGTAGCTGTATTAAAGGTTAATCCAGCTGGCAAATTAACGGGTACTATGGTGTAGGAATCCACTTGACCTGTAACAGTAGGTACTATAGGTGTTATGGGTACAAATTGATAAAACTGAAAGGGTCCGGGATAGCTTAAATTTGAAGGAGCCGGAATAACTACATCAAAATTGATGGTGGTGCTTGTCGATGTGTTTGAATTGGTTCCTGTAATTACATAGGCCGTAGCAGCCGTAATAGCGGTAGGGGTTCCCGATATGACACCAGTAGTTGGGTTTAGGGTTAATCCAGCAGGAAGTGGTCTATCTATGGTATAAATAGAGATAATTCCACCCGAATTAGTTGGTGTAATGGGAGCTATGGCTGTACCCGTGTAAAATCTAGATGGGACAACATAGGTTAAATTCGTAGGAGCTGCAATGCGAACTGTGATGAAAATCTCAGATTGTGCTGGCCCAGTTGAGTTAGTTGCTACGATAACATACCTTGTTCGAGGCATAGGAACTTGAGGGTTGCCGCTGATAGTACCATTACTATAATCAAAACTTAAGCCACTAGGTAACACACCTTGTAAATCATAAGTGACTCCTGATCCAGTAACTGTCGGTGAAATTGGACTAATCGGAGTGTATTGCGTGAATACATATTCAGAGCCAGTTGTAATCGTAATAGTAGGAGGAGGAACTACAACTGCAATCGTAAAAGTGGCTGTTGTAGGAGTTCCTGTACTATTACTTCCGGAAACCGTATAAGATACTGCGCCAGATGTTTGTGTGGGTGTTCCTGTTATTTGGCCAGTGAGCGGATTGAATGTTAAGCCACCTGGGAGTGTAGTCGGGTTAATGGTAAAATTGTCAATACGGCCAATAAATGTGGGAGTTAAGGTAACAGGACGATTAACGACAAAATTATTGGGGGTACTATAATTTAGTCCCGTAGGCGGCGCCAGGTATATAGTAACGGTAAAAGGGATTTGAGCGGATACGCAATTGGCTTGCGAGTTTTTTACTACTAACGTAAAATCAAAGGTTCCCACTTGACCATATGGAATCGGAATAGCCATAGGAGAGCCGGTAATAGGTGCATTCAATACTTCATCAAAACCTGTTAACGCGTTAGCGCCTGCATAAATGGAATAGATATCTGTTCCTGTTACTTTGTTTGTATAAGCCAGCGAAAAACTTTCGGCATTAGACGAAATATCTGCAACAGGGCTTAAGGTTACGGAAGGGTCAGGTAAGAATCGTACTTCAATGGGATTACTGTCTGGGCTAGTGCAACCACCAAGAGTTGTTCTGGATGTATAGCTTCCAGGACTCGTTACGGTAATACTTTGTGTAGATTGGTTAATATTCACACCGTCTTTAAACCATGAAATTGTACCTGCGGTTGCGGCAGTTGTTAAAGTCGCAGATCCACCTGAACAAATTTGGGCTAAACCTGAATTATAGGAAAGGGTGAATTCTAAAGACCCGCTATTATCACCTGGATTTGCATCAGCATAGCTATAAAAGTATTTACTTGTATTGTCTCCAAGGCCCAAGTAGTATTCGTAGGTATGATCACTTCTGTATTCTGAGCTATTATTAGGTGCTGGTGGCGTAGCGTTATTTAATTGCCATTTATTTGTGCTTGAAGTAATAAAGGTCGGCGTTCCTGAACTTCCAATTACTTGGGTGGAAGATGGACTTTGGTAGGCGGGATCTAAATGATTCACGCTATTCTCCACTCCATAGGTTCCTTTTACCTTTAATTTATACTGTCTCGTATTGGTTGTAGGTGTGGCTGGTGATTGAATCCAAGCTGTTCCATTGAATGTTTTTATTTCACTGCCAATTGTTTTCCATTGGGAATTCGCCGTATTTCCTGAGATAATAGGTGCAGGGCAAGTAGTTTGAGCCAACCCCGTGAATTCGACGAACAGAAAAAGTAAGAGAAATAATTTTCTCATGTATTATGAAGAACAGATAATCTTTAAAATTACTTAAAATAAATGATTTACTATTTATTTCCCCTTCCAATAATTCGCCAGCGCGGAACCATTGATATTCATGACAGGGCCAAAAATCGCCGCAGGCAATCCTAGCGTTCCCACCTTGCCCATCGCCATGGCGAGGCCTGATGCGAGTCCCGCGTTTTGGAGCCCTACTTCAATAGCAATTGTTCGACAATCTTGTTCTGGTAATCCGCTCACGCGACCTCCCCAATAACCTAAAATAAATCCAATGATATTATGCAAAAGGCAGGCGATCACGAGTAAAGGGCCTACTGCTACAAGCGCGTCTCTGCCATTTGCCGTTATAATCACCACAATGGCTCCTACACTCCACATCGAAATGGCCGGTAGTGCTTTTTCAAACCATTGAAAACGCGCGCCCATTAGTCGATTGTATATAACTCCCACAGTAATTGGAATAATAATCAGTTTGCTAATTTCCCACACCATCGCCCACAAATCGATCTCAATTAATTGCCCCGCCAAATTTTTCATTAGAAAAGGAGTCAGCAATGGGGCTATTATGGTGGCTATTGAGGTAAGCGTAAGAGACAAGGCTACATTGGCTTTGGCTAAATAAGACATCACATTAGAGGCTAAGCCGCAAGGCATGCAACCCACTAAAATGATACCCGCTGCAATTTCGGATGGGAATTGAAATACCTTAGTTAAACCCCAACCCACGAATGGCATAATGGTAAACTGAAAAAAAACGCCTAAAACCACTGCTTTGGGAGATCGCAATACTTCCGCGAAGTCAGTCATTTTCATGGTTGTGCCCATCCCAAACATGATAATTTGCAACAAGGGAATGATGAAAATTTTGAATTTCAAATCGCCGAATCCAATAAAGGGTTCAGGAAATATGAGAGTCAATATAACAGCGGCAATGATGCTGAAGGTGAATAATAAGCCTTTCATTTCAGTTTTTTGCTGTCAATTTACGAAAAATTAATTGTTCAATGTTCCCTTGGTAACCCAGGCTTTGATCTGATTGATTTCGCAGGCACCTAGTTTAGACGTGCTGGAAGGCATGGGTTTATAACCGATGGCATGGGTAATCGAACCCATAAGTCGGCCATTCGCTGCGTAGACTTTGACTGCGGCATAAGTGGATAAATCAATGCCTGCGGATGGACTTGCTGAACTGTGGCAACCTACGCAATAGGTTTTTAGAACAGGCAAAACGGATGCGCTAAAGGTTACATTTACCGTATCACAAGTTGCTGTATTAGAGCAGGTATTGTTTTTTGCTCCTTGTTGAATCCATTTGAGCAGGAGTGATTTTTGTGTGAGACTGAACTCGGCAGAAGGTGCAGGCGGCATCCGTTCGTCCCCTGTTTCATTCAGGCATTTATATAATTCACTTGAAGTAGGATTAGAAGCACTAACCTCTTTTCTGATATTTGTATAATCGGTTAAATTGACTCCTTCTTTATGGGATATCGCATCGTGGCAACCGCTCATCGCACAATTTGACGTGATCAGTGGCAATACTGATTGCTGAAAGTAAACGGTGTCTGGGCTGCAATTAACAGCTGGTACACTAGGAATTATAACGGTCGTGGAGTCTACGGTGATGGGTAGATTAGCTAAAGGAGTATTCTTGTCATTTAAGCACGATAAGAATAGAATCATACTGCAAACTAGCCCGATGTATTTCATTTTTTTGTATAATTGATTTTACTAGAAACCTTGATCACCTCAGCGATTTTCGCAAAAACAATTTTCGGGATGTCTACTTTATAATCCACTAATTTTACTTCAAACGCACATGTTAACGCTAGACTGGTGCCGGTTGAAACAATCGTCCCTTTTAATTCAATAGGGCGAGTCACGCCGTGAATCGTCGCAGTTCCGGATGCGGTGATGGGGTAGGTGCCTGCTACGGTTAAATCGATGGCTTCTTTGATTTTTCCTTTGAAAGTGGCCGAAGGGAATTTTTCGCTTTCTAAATAATTCTCATTAAAGTGCTCCTGCATTAATTTATTAGGGAACACAAAATTAGTGATGCGCATTTGGACCGCTACTTCATTCGTCGCCGTATTGATGATACTGGAAACGGTTTTATTGACGGCATCGATGTCTTCCATCGGAGTTTTGGAAAAGAAAGAAACCTCTCCTGTGGTAGTCATGAATAATTGCGCTTTGGATTGAAATCCAACAAATAATAGCGCTAATAGTAGGGTATTTTTCATTTCTTTTTCTTGGGTTCTAAACTAAAAGTACGGGCCACGTTAAAGCCATAAAATATGTCGCCGGCGCCCCAGGTACCTAGGGTTTGGCCT
>CAMDSI010000030.1 GCA_945906915.1 Spirosoma fluviale
GGATTCACCTTTTCGCGCATATTTTTCATATCAGATTCGGTATCTGAATCATGCGATCCCTTAGAATAAGGTGGCTTATGAAAATAGACGATGGTGAAAGGGAGGCGATTTGCAGCTAAATCTTTGGCCAACCAATCATACTGATCGCCTTTCCCATCCATCACTTGATTTCCAGCAGTATCCCTCAATTCTGTGTCTAACGAAATAAGATGCAAAGAGCCATAATCCACCGAATAATAGGATTCAGAACGCGAGGGAATTCCGCCCGACTGCCCACCAGAAGGAAGTGAAAAAATAGTAAAATAAGGTGGCTTCGTGGGATCGTGCTTCCCAGCATAATCGTGATTCCCAGGAGAAGGATATAAGGCCAAATTGGGAAAAAAGTCTGCCTGGTACACATCAAAAACGTATTTTTGGTATTCCTCCTCTTTCCCGGTATTATAGGCATTATCCCCTAACCAAATCCAGGCATCGATCGGCTTTGTAGCCATGAAATTTTTAACAGAAGCGGCGACGGCTTTTTGATTAGGCGTATCATAGCCAAAGTCCCCTAAAGCCCAAATCCGCACCGAAGTAGGATCTCCTGATTTTGGTTTAGTATGAAAACTCCCCTGATGGTTCTGCGAGATAGTATAAGTATACGTTTTAGAAGGCCTAAGTCCTGACACCTTCACAATATGATCAATCACCTGATTCGTATCCGCAATCACACGCGAATTCTTCTCCCCTTTTGTCACCAAAGTTACTTGGCTGGACTGAGGTGATGCCGTACGCCATTGAATCAAAACTGATTCCGATGTCATTGATTGTAAATAAGGTCCGCGAACGATCTGGTCGTTTTGGCTAAACGCAGAAAAGGAAAGGAAAAGGAAGAGGATTTTTTTCATGGCCTTAAATTAAAAAAACGCTAAGAATTCTTAGCGTTTTTTTATAAAATCAAATAGTTAAATTTTGGGATTAATACCCTGCATTTTGTTTTAAATAGCCTGGCAAGTTCGATGCTCCATCAATAGCCGTTTGAGGAATAGGGAAAACACGGTTGTTTTTGTTCGTATTCGTTTTCTCCGTCCAAGCGTTTTCGTATTTATTAAAGCGAATTAAATCCGTACGACGTTGTAATTCCCAATAGAATTCGAAGCCGCGCTCGCGCAATAATAAATCTAAGTTAATCGAAGCTAACGCTGTAGCTGGAGAATTAGCGGTACGAGCTAGACGTACTTTGTTCACATCTAAAAGAGCACCTGCTGCATCGTTTGATTTACGCAATTTCGCTTCTGCACGCATTAAATATATATCCGCTAAACGAACAATCATGATATCTGCTTCACCAAAGTTACGGCCAGAAGAAGACTTATCTGAGAATTCATATTTCTCAACGCGAAATCCTGCGCTATAATCACTACCCGTAGTCGTGTAATCAACTTGCTCCACGTGAATTACAGAAGGACTTCCTTTTCCGCGGCTATTCATTAATTTACTCACTTTTAAAGATTTGCCATCTGGACATTTCACAAATGCTCCTGAGGCAAGAATTAACCCATATTGCTGGCCACGTAAAATGCCTCGGTCAATTTTGTAAGTTGCAGGATCTACACATTGGTCATCTAATTTTGCTACGTTTTGTTTATAAAAACGAGGATCGGCTACTGCTGGATCTACTGAACCATAAGCCGAAACCCAAGATTGATAGAACGTAGGTGTGATGGCTGGGCCGTCTGTACCATTCGCAGCTGGATAGGCTGGTAAAGGACGCTGATCATTTGCTAAGGAGAAATAAGCCAAACGATTATGACCGTTTAATTCTGCTCGCTGATCTACTGCAAAAATCAACTCTTTATTTGTGTGATTTGCGTTGCTAAAAATATCCCAATAATCTGCTGATAACGCATATTGACCTGAGTTGATTACTTTATCGGAATACTCGACCACTTTGTCCATATCCTCCGCTTTAAACGTAGGTGTTCCATAGGGATCACGCCAAACCGCTGAATTCAAATACAAGCGCGCTAATAATGACCAAACTGCCCCTTTCGTCATACGTCCAGGTCCAGCTGATGTAGTCAAAACTGGCTCTACGGCTAACAATTCATTTTTAATATACGTAATAGCTGTTTCTCCTCGCATGATCGTCGTCACATCTCCTAGATCTTCTTTAGAGAATGATACACCATACAAATCCAACATCATCATGTTATAATAAGCACGCATCGCACGCGCTTCAGCAATGTATAAACTGGCATTTACATCTTTGTTTGTCTTCAACGAGTTAATCGCCGTTACTGAGCGAGAAAGACCAGCTAAAATCGCGTTCCACGTATTTCTAACGTTAGGATCCGTCGAAGTCGTCTCGTGTTTGTGCAAGGACAAATAGATTCCATTATCGCCCCAATCCGTACCACCACGGTAAGGTAAAATAGCTTCATCCGTTGAAATTTCCTGCAAAGCGAACAAAGTCGTGTGTTGGAAAATAGTAGGCAAAACGGCATATACAGGTGCGATAATTCCGTCTGCCGCTTGCTTATCTGTTAAGCCCGCTGCATTGTACTCATCTAGAATTTTTTCATTCAAATCGGAGCAGCCTACTAAGGCTGACATCCCTACCATTAACATGGCTATGTTTCTTAACTTTTTCATATCTATTAGCTATTCAAATTAGAATGTAAGATTTAAACCAACAATCACAGACTTCGCTTTTGGGTAACTTAGGTAATCAATACCGTAAGAAACCACCCCATTAATCGAGTTGTCTTTATTTACTTCAGGATCGTATCCATCGTACTTTGTTTGAACCCAAAGATTTTGAGCCGTCACTGATAAACGCGCGTTCGAAATAAACTTGCTGATGCCTAATTTCTTCGTGTCGAACTGGTAACCTAAAGAAACGTTATTCAAACGTAAAAATGCAGCATCTTTTAAGTAACGCGTCGAGATAGGTGCAGCGTTATTAATCGATTCTTTCGCATCAGCATAGGCAGCTGGAACTACGTTCGTATTCTTTGCAATTTTCAATTTATAGAACGCCGCATTCGCTGTGTTGTCATAAATTTTATTCCCCGCTACTCCATTAAATTGTAGGGATAAATCAAAACCTTTGTAAGCTACATTTCCGAACATATTGTATTGCGTAGTAGGTAATGCCGTACCAGCCGCGATGCGATCTTTATCTGTTACGATTCCATCTCCATCTTGGTCTTTGTAAACACTCATCCCCTTGTCATCGAATCCAATAAACTCTTTCAAGAAGAAGGTACCGATCGGTTGACCGTTGATGTATCCATTAATAGTAGCTGAAGTCAAACCTGAACCCGATGCAGAACCAGAAGGAATTACGGAGTAAGGTGAACCTTTCACTTCATTTTGAATCAAAGTTAAGTTACCACCTATGTTAAATTTAAATCCAGATTGAGTCGCGAATTTATAGTCTAAATCTAATTCAACTCCTTTATTGAAGATCTCCATGTTTTTTACGTTAGTCCAAACCGAACTAGCCGGTTGAACTGGATCCGCAGGAATAACTTCTAACAACATGTTAGTCGATACTTTATTAAAGGCATCAATTGAACCTGAAAGTGCTCCGTTTAAGAACGCGAAATCTAAACCTAGGTTCATCTGTGTAGAAACTTCCCATTGGATATCTGGATTCGCTAAACGAGAATACGTGATACCTGCTGGGTACGAATTAGAAGCATCCATTGGGTAAGAAGTAGTACCACTAACCACCGCTGTAAACAAAGGCTGCGTGATTTTTGGTGGGATTTCTTGGTTACCCGTTTGGCCCCATCCACCACGTAATTTCAAATTGCTAATAGCTGAATTTTGCAAAAATGGCTCCTCAGAAATTCTCCATCCTAAAGAGAACGAAGGGAAAATACCGTAGCGATTATTTGCACCAAACTTAGATGAACCATCCGCACGAACTGTTGCCGTAGCTAAGTATTTATCTTGGTATTGATAATTTAAACGCGCATAGAACGATTGCAATTCATTGATAAAGGCGGAACCGGCAGGTTTATTCGTTGCCAAAGTCAATTCTTGACCAATCCCTGGATTATAAATTGGCTCCGTAGGAACGATTGGGAATTTATTAATGGAGAACGTGCGCCATTGGTATTGAATTTTTTGGTACGAATGACCTAACAAAGCAGCAAAAGCATGATCACCTAAATCCAAGTTATACGTTAAATAATTTTCAATCAAATTATTCACGTTGCTCGTATTATAGGTATCTAAACGACCATCAATTTTAGGTACATTACTTCCTAAGGTTTGTATATCACGCACCGACGTTGAATTGTCATAACCGTAGTTCAAACGATACACTAAACCTTTCATTATTTTCACTGAAGGTGAAATGTTAGCAATAAAACGATTAGTCGTGTTTACATCTTTATATAGTTGTAAAGTAGTTAAAGGATTAGACGCACTAACAAAAGTAGCAGGCGTCTTTCCATCTGCTAAATACGCTGGTAATGTCGGGTTATTAGAAATCGCTGTTCCTAATAAATTTTCAATCGCTGGACGCTCATTCACCGTATTAGAGAAATTGACATTCGCGTCTACATTCAAGCGATCTTCCCAGAATTTTTGGTTGACATTGATGCGACCCGTCATACGGTCTAATTGATTGTTTTTCAAAATACCTTGTTGCATTTGCGCTCCAAAAGCAGCGTAATAAGTCAACTTGCTTGCACCACCACCCAGGCTAAGGTTATAATTTTTTGTCAAAGCATCGCGTGTAACTTCTTTTTGCCAATCCGTATTCGAATTGAACTCTTCTAAAACTCCGCTATTCGCCACTACTTGCTTGCGGAATTCTGCCGCAGATAAAACAGGAAGCGCACGAGCAATAGAGGAAACACCTACACTTGTTGAAAACTCTAATTTCGAAACACCCGCTTTTCCTTTTTTCGTCGTAACTAAAATAACCCCATTCGCACCACGTGAACCATAAATGGCCGTAGCAGACGCATCTTTTAATACGTCAATTGTTTCAATGTCTTGAGGGTTCAAGAAATTCAATGGATTTCCTCCACCCGTAGAGGAGTTATCTAAAGCTAAACCGTCGATCACAAATAAAGGCGTAGAACCTGAACGGATACCACCTGGGCCACGAACCGTGATTCCTTGAATACCACCTGGCTCACCCGTCGCAGAGGTTACATTCACCCCCGCCACTTTACCTTGTAATAATTGCTCAGGCGAGTTAATGATTCCTTTATTAAATGATTCACTTTTAACTGATTTTACAGAACCGGTTACATCCGTTTTCTTCTGTGTTCCGTAACCTACCACGATTACTTGCTCTAAATCAGATGAATTTAACGCTAAGGCAAAATCAATTTGGGTTTGTTTCGCCACCACAACTGATTTAGACAAATAACCGATAAATCTAACTTCCAAAACGGAGGTTTCAGCTGGAACCACGATCGAATAGTTCCCTGATGCATCCACAGATGTACCTTTAGCCGATCCTTTAATAGATACTGTCGCGCCAAACAAGGGATCATTTGTCGTAGCATCTATTACCTTTCCAGTAACAGTAATAGACGATTTATTTTGACCAAAAACAGGGCTTATTAGGCCTCCAATCATCGAAAGAACGGTTAAACACGTAAAAATCCATTGCTTGGACTTTCGCATGAATACACGTCCCGGTAAACGTAGTGTTAAATTCATCATTAGTTTATTTAAAATTAGTGACCAAAACTATCTCAATAAACTGATGCGTGGATTAACGAAAAATCAAAGAGGTGTTAAATAATTTATTCTCGGAAAAATACCATTTGATTAGTCGTCACTGCGTGACTTGGTCAAAAAGTCATCGTTACACGATTTAGTCGCCTGCGGCTTAGTCGACTTCGTCTTAGTCAATGGGTCGAGCGACTAAACGACGCAGTCGTGACTGCTCACTTTTGCGCTTTACCCCTCGAAAAACGAATAATTGTTTGTACTTTTGGGCTTTACTTGCTGAAAATCAGGCAGTTTATATTTATTTCCCAAGAAAAAAAAGTACTATGTCAAGTTTATCCAATCAAAAAGGAGTGTTGCACGGAGATGCGGTTCAAGAGTTATTTGAAATCGCTAAGAAAAATCAATTCGCTTTACCAGCGGTTAACGTTACTGGTACAAATACAGTGAATGCCGTATTAGAAGCAGCGAAAGCAGTGAATTCTCCAGTAATCATCCAATTTTCTAACGGTGGTGGTATTTTCTACGCTGGAAAGACGCTTTCTAACGAGAATCAAGCAGCGGCGATCGCTGGTTCAATCTCTGGCGCTTACCATGTTCACCAAATGGCGAAAGCTTACGGTGTTCAAGTGGTTTTGCACACTGACCACTGCGCGAAAAAATTATTGCCTTGGATTGACGGTTTATTAGATGCTGGCGAGAAATTCTTCGCTGAGACCGGACAACCATTGTTCTCTTCTCATATGATTGATTTGTCTGAGGAGCCTTTGGAAGAAAACTTAGAAATCTGCGCTAAATACTTAGAGCGTATGTCTAAAATGGGCATGACTTTAGAAATCGAATTAGGTGTTACAGGTGGTGAGGAAGATGGTGTGGATAACTCTGACGTAGATTCTTCTAAATTATATACACAACCGGAAGAGGTGGCTTATGCTTATGAAGTATTGTCCAAAATCTCTCACCGTTTCACGATCGCTGCGGCATTCGGTAACGTACACGGAGTTTACAAGCCGGGTAACGTGAAGTTACAACCAGTGATTTTGAAGAACTCACAAGAATTCATCAAAGCGAAATACAATTTGACTCCTGAGAAACCAATCAACTTCGTATTCCACGGTGGTTCTGGTTCATCTCGCGCGGAAATCCGTGAGGCATTATCTTATGGTGCGATCAAAATGAATATCGATACAGATACGCAATGGGCATTCTGGGAAGGTGTTTTAGGATTCTACAAAGCAAACGAAGCTTATTTACAAGGCCAAATCGGTAACCCAACAGGCGACGATTCTCCGAACAAGAAATACTATGACCCACGTGTTTGGTTACGTAAGGGCGAAGAGACTTTGGTAGCTCGTTTAAAAACAGCTTTCGAAGACTTGAACGCGACTAATGCGAATCAATATTTGTAGTCGCTCCGCGACTACGCAGTAGTCAGTATCCAGTAATCAGTAAAAGCCGGAACTACTCAGTATCCAGTAATCAGTAAAAGCCGGAACTACTCAGTAGTCAGTATCCAGTAATCAGTAAAAGCCGGAACAAAGTTCCGGCTTTTTTAGTTTAGATAGCTTAAATTAGAGAGAATAGATAATAAATCCCGAACTTCGCGACTGACTACTGGATACTGTCTACTGACTACTGGATACTGTCTACTGACTACTGACTACTGTCTTATGAAAACCGAACTACACCCCTCCTCCTCCCGCGGAACCGCCGATCACGGCTGGTTAAAGACCGCTTTTAGTTTTAGTTTTGCTGGCTATCATAATCCGGCGAGAATCCATTTTGGTGCATTGCGCGTGCTAAATGATGACTGCATTGCGGCTGGAATGGGTTTTGGTAAACATCCACATGATAATATGGAGATCGTGACCATTCCGATGAAGGGTGCGGTGGCGCATGAGGATTCGATGGGGACGAATGGCATTATTAATGCAGGAGATGTGCAGATTATGTCTGCGGGGTCTGGGATTTATCATTCGGAATTTAATGCGAGTCAAACCGAGGCTTTGGAACTATTCCAAATCTGGGTCATGCCTAAGCTGAAAAATATCACTCCGCGCTACGATCAGCGTACGTATAATCCAGCAGATTTTAAGGGGCAATGGAAGACGGTGGTTTCGCCACTGGGCACAGACATTGATTCGCTTCAAGTCAATCAGGATACCTATTTTAATATTACGGAATTAGTTGCAGACCAAAGCTTGAGCTATGCACTACACGGAGCACAGCAAGGAGCCTTTGTGTTCGTGATTGAGGGCGGGATCGAGGTCGCTGGAGAAAAACTGAGCAGAAGAGATGCGATCGGTATTTCGCAAACGGACTCAATCGAAGTGACAGCTTTATCTGCAGAAACGAAGGTGCTTTTAATCGAGGTTCCTATGGTATGGTAGATTTTACATAAGCGTAACATTCGCTTAATGAGGAGTTTACAGTGTTGGCCTATTTTTGATAAACCAAATAGGTAAACATGGGCCGACATTCTCAACCCACCTACAAAACGATCGTTATCTCAGACTTGCATTTAGGTAGCAAGGGAGCTAGAGCAGCCGAGGTAAACGAATTCTTAAGCGCACATTCGTGCCACCAACTCATCTTAAACGGCGACATCATCGACGGCTGGCAGCTAAAAAAAGGCGGCAGCTGGAAGAAGAAGCACACGGCATTTTTCCGAAGTGTGTTAAAGATGATGGACAAGTGGGATACGGAGGTGATTTATTTGCGCGGAAATCACGATGATTTCTTAGAGCAGGTACTTCCGTTGAAGATTGGGAAACAGTTTTCGATCCGCCAGGACTATATGTTGAAGAGTTTTGGCAAAAAATATTTCATCACACACGGCGATATTTTCGACAGCATCACGAGCCAAATGAAGTGGCTTGCCTATTTAGGCGACATCGGCTACACATTCTTGTTGTGGTTGAATAAATGGTATAATCAATACCGCAGCTGGCAAGGGAAACCATACTATTCTTTATCTCAGGTCATTAAGCAAAAGGTGAAGGCGGCGGTGAATTTCATCTCGGATTTTGAGGAGAAATTAGCAGAATTAGCGAAGGCCAAAGGCGCAGATGGCATCATCTGCGGTCATATTCACAAAGCCGAAATCAAATTGATCGATGGAATCACCTATATGAATTCTGGCGACTGGGTGGAATCCTTAACGGCCTTAGTGGAAACACACAAAGGGGAATGGCAAATCATCGAATTCCCGAACTATAATTTGAAAGCAGAGTTAAACGAAATTTTAGGCGAAGCAATCGCTATAGAAGCTAAATAAAATGGGGAAATTCATATTTACCGTACAAGGAGAAGGTCGTGGGCATTTAACCCAAGCTATTTCATTTACACAGATCGCTCGTGAAGCCGGTCATGATGTAATCGGATATGCCGTGGGATCTTTTCAGGGTCGCAAAATTCCATCCTTTTTTCTGGATTTCATTGGTGATACTCCCCTGTTACAATACAATAGTCCGTCCATTATTTTTGGCAATGGAAAATCCGTTCAATTAGCTAAAACGGCGATGCAAGCGGTGACCAATTTCAAAACTTTCTGGAATAGCGCCACTCAGTTAGAGTTATTCATAAATGACTTAAAGCCAGACGGAATCGTGAATTTCTACGAATCCATTACGGGATTATATAAATTAAAATCGGGATCTAAAATTCCAACGATGTCCGTAGGTCATCAATATTTGTTATTAAACAAGAATTTCAAAAGCATCCCAGATAAGAAAATCGACCGTATACTTTTGAATATGAATACGATGATTACGTCGATCGGTTCTAAGAAATTATTAGGTTTATCCTTCCGTCCGATTGATAATGACGCAAAAATTGAAGTAGTTCCGCCGCTTTTACGCCAACAAGTAAAAAGCATCGTGCCAAAAGCTGGCGAGCGCTGGTTAGCCTATTTAACACACTTCCGTTTATCAGAGGATATTATGGATTGGTCAAATGCGAATCCAGACGTGAAGTTGGATTGCTTTTGGGATAATCCAGCTCGCAGAGAGACGTATCATTACTCTGATTCATTAACTTTTCACCCAATTGACGCGGAGAATTATTTAGCCAAAATGACGGAGTGTGCCGGTTTAATTTCAACCGCAGGTTTCGAATCAGTAGCTGAGGCCATGTACTTAGGTAAACCCGCGATGATGGTTCCGGTGCCTAATCACATCGAACAGATGATTAATGCTTTCGATGGCGAAATGTCAGGAGCGGGAATCGGTGCTTCGTCATTTGACTTAAGCATTTTCAAAAAATATTTACCCTCTCACGTTTCGGTTCAAAATCAATACCAGGAGTGGGTGGCTAAGTCCCAAAGCTTAATGGCAGGACACCTTTCAGAATTAATCGCACAGCCTGTTTACGTGGCTAACTTCAGAGAAAACCAAGGAACGGGTTTATCGGGTATGTTAAGCAGACGTCGATTCCGCTGGTCGCGTTAAATAAACATAAAAAGGGGGCCCTAAAAGCTCCTTTTTTTATGATTTGTTAATAATAACTTTATCATTAATCAACATAGTAAAATTGTCTAGAACCTATTTTTGTGTAGACATTTAGTTCTATTAAATGAATAGAAGATCCCTTCTGCAAACCTTGGGATTAACCCTCGGAACCCTCACTCTTCCCACCGTCGGAAGAGGAAATACCACCCCCACTCCTGAAAAACCTTTTCGAATTGCACACATAACAGATGTGCACATGATGCCGTTAATTGGTGCGGCGAAAGGTTTTTCCAAATGTTTGGACCATATCCAATCTTTACCTCACAAACCCGATCTTATTATCAACAGTGGTGATGCGATTATGGATGCGCATAGAGGAGGACGGGCTATCGCTGAAAAACAGTGGCGTACCTGGAATAATGTGATAGAAAAAGAGCTATCTGTACCCATCATTCAGTCCTTGGGAAATCACGATATTTGGGTGAAGAACGAAAGTCCAGAAAGCATTATAGAAGGCAAAAAATACGCCTTAGATGAGATAAAGGAATCGTCTTTGTATTTCTCTAAAGACTTAGGCGATTGGCATCTGATCAGCCTAGATAGTATCAGTCCAAATGTAGAAGGAAAATGGTATACGGGAAAAATTGATGAGGCTCAAATGCACTGGCTAAAGAATGAATTAAAAGCCGTTCCTAGCCACAAACCCATCATGATTGTTTCTCATATTCCCATTCTAGCGGCATGCATTTTCTTCGACGGAAATCGCTTTGAAAATAATCAATGGAACGTTCCTGGCAGATGGATGCACGAAGATGCGAATGAACTCAAAAACCTTTTCCTACACTACCCAAATGTAAAATTAGCCATATCAGGCCATATACACTTATTGGATCGTGTCGAATACAATGGAGTGACGTATTGTTGCAATGGAGCCGTAAGCGGAGCCTGGTGGGGCGGAAATTACCAACAAACAAAACCAGGCTACGCCATTATCGATTTATATTCAGACGGTCGATTTACTAACACGTATTCCTCCTATGTTTAAAGCCTGGGTCTTTCTTTTAATTGCAGCAGGATTCGAAGCGGCCTGGACCTACTCACTTAAAAAAGTAAGTCTGAATGCCATTAAGTACGCCATCAGTGAAAATCCTTTTTTCAGTATCACCGTAGGAAAAGAAATTGGCTATTTGCTCATTTACTTAGGATTAGGTGGCGCCAATATTTTCTTTTTATCTCTCTCTCTAAAAAGTATCCCATTAACATTAGCTATCGCCAGTTGGACAGCGATATCCCTCGTTTTCATTAAACTATTTGATGTTTTTATATTGAAAACACCCACTAACAGTCTGGAAGTCTTCTTCTTAACACTGATTATAGTGGGGATTATAGGGCTTAAATTCAGCTCCCCTAGCTAGTTCCAATGTTAAATTTTTCCATGTTACGTAAATGTTAACATAGTTTAATTTTATTTAACAATTTCTTTACATAGCTTTGATCATCACATTAAAATAAATCATTATGAGTGAAGATACTAAAAAATTGACCGACCAATTAGTGCAAGCAATCTTGCCTAAATTAAAGGGACTTTCTGAAAAAAATGCAAAGAAAGTATTACAAGAAACACATAAGTCAATTGCTTCCGTAGCTAAGAAATATAGCAAGCTAATTGCAGAGCAAGAAAAAGAGAAAGCAAAAGCGAAAGCGAAAGCTGCTAAAGAAGCTAAAAAGAAAACAGAAAAAGAGGCTAAGAAAAAAGCGAAAGAAGGCAAAAAGGTAGCGAAAGCGAAACTGTTAGCTTCCTTAATCGCAAAAGAAAAGCCTGCCGCACCAGCAGCCGCTAAAAAAGCACCTGCAACTCCTGCAAAGCCAAAAGCAAAACCAAGAGCACGTACTCCAAGAGCAAAAAAATAATAAGGTTATAAAGTAAAAAAAAGGGGGGACAATGTCCCCCTTTTTTGTTTTACCAGAATCATCGACTAAATTTATTGAATAGGAGAATAACATTTCACCTGCCCATCATTTTCAGATGATACAATTATTAGAGGCAATTTATTAGGGCTTTTATCAGCCGGAATAAATAAAATTCCTTCTGGAGCATCCCCTGTTTTAAGTGTTAATTTAAAAAACGGTCTCTCAGGATTTGTAATGTCATAAATCATCATAGCATCCGTACGTTCGCAACCAATAAAAGCATAGGTTCTATCTCCTATTTTACCTATTGCAACACCTTCTGGCTCTGAACCCTTATCGTCAGAACGGTTATCGTCATAAAGTCCAGCTAGAATAGAACGGTGATCGATTTCATTTTTAGTGTCAAAAACTTGAGCTCCCGTAATTCCATTCCAAACACTCATAGAACGTGCGCCTAATGAATACAATTCATCGAAATCGCCGTCTCCATCCGTATCGCCCAAAGTTGTTGTGATGTTTAAGCGACCTAAAGCTGCATCCACTTTTAATGCTGCCCCTGTAGGGAAATTAGTAGCATCTAAGTTGATATCCTTCACGCGCTTTACCTCCGCAAATTTCGCGTATTCGCGCGCATCCCCTTCGTTTGCAGTAAACAAATAAGGGATGCCATTTTTTTCATATACAGCTATCGCGTCAGGCATGTAAATACCTTTGATTTTAGCATAAGAAGAAAATTGAACTTTGGCATCTTTATCACTAAAGTCAAACGCATTATTTAAATCAGAATAATCTTTAAAGCCTAATGGGAACACATCGGTAATTGTTTGTGAAGTTAAATCCACTTTTGCAATAGCATTGTTCTCTTGTAGTGTTACCCAGGCCGTTTTCGAATCAGCTGATATGGTTACATACTCTGGCTCAGTATCTTTAGCTAAAGATGCTCCTGGTCCAAAAACACGGAAACCTTTAGCCTTTAAAGCAGCCAAATTTGATTCAAATCCAGCAAAATTTAACGTTTTAACAGCATAACCAGCCGATACATTAATGATAGAAATACTACCTTCTGGATCGTTAACATAATCGTCTGAAGGTTCGCCTTCGTTTGCGGTCATGATGAAATTACCGTCTGGTGAAAAAGTAACCATGTCAGGCAATGACCCTACCGTAATTTGTTTAATCTCTGCTAAATCACTCGTATTAAACACGACACATTTTCCTGCTGCTTGTTTGTTCGAAGCCTCAATGGCCGCGGCCAATTTACCGTTTGAAACAGCAACGCTATTTACGTAACCACCGTAAGGTGCCATCAGTATTTTACCAAGTAAAACAGGGCTAGTTGGATTAGACAAATCCAACACATCAATGCGGTTAATGTCGGAGTTGTTTACAACGAAAAGTTTTTTAGTGGTGGGATCATAGGCCGAAATTTCAGATGCTCCTACGCCACCTAAAGTAATGGCACTAATTTCCTTGAATTGATAAATTTGAGGATCTGTGGCATAAGTCAATATGTCCTCTTTTTGGCAAGAAAACATAGTTCCCACAACCAGCAATAATAAGATTATTTTTTTCATAATTTTAGGAATTAAAAAAGGGTAGCAGAAATCTGCTACCCTTTTCATTATTTAGAACTATTTGTTCAACCACATTACGTCGTTGATATCATCTTTACCAGCGTATTGGCTAGTAATTGCAGCGGTGTAATTCGTTGCATTCGCCGTTCTCTCTGTCGCTGGATAAATCCAACGTAGAGCGATACGATTCGAGTTACCATTTCCTACTCCTGATGAGAACGCTGGGAAACCAGTTCTTCTCCAGTTGAAATAAGCTTCCATTCCTGAATTCATGAAGAAGGCTGCGTATTTCTGAGAAACGATTTTCTGGATCGCATTCGTTGCATCATAAGCAACAGCTGATTGTGCATAATACGTATCGAAGTTAAAGTTCAATGTGTACTTAGTTTGGTCAGCTGCATCTCTTGTGCCCGTTTTAGAATACGTGAATGTATTCGCTCCCTCTACGATACCGTAAAATGCGTGAGATGCCTTGATACCTTTTTTGTACCAATCCTCAGCAGAACCTGTAGCCCAACCACGTGCGTAACCTTCCGCGATGTTAAAGCATAACTCAGGATATCCTACGATGAACGTATTTTCTCCTGTGTAGTTCTGGTAGTAACGTGAACGGCTTTGGAAAGAATAGATCCCTGGAGCAAAACCTGCACCATTAGAAAGACCTGCATTCTTAGCCATGTCATCAATATTATCACCTGAACCAGCACCGCGGTAAGCTGTGTAGTCAGATGGTAATTTACCTGCTTTTAAATCAGAACCAGCTGGCTCGCAAGTAACCATCACACGTGGATCTTGAGTAGAAGATAAGAAACCTACATACGTAGAAGCCATGTTTTGACGCGTTGCATCGAAACCAAAGTTATCCGGGTTAGATGGATACTTATTAAAGTTGTTCCAAACAAATTGCAACGACTCTGCGTTAGATGCCATCATTGGGTATTTAGTAGCATTCGATACCATTTCAGCAAACTTCGCTTTAACACCGATTTCTGCATCCGTATCTTTCTTAGACAAAGTGATCAACACACGTAAACGGTAAGCGTTTACTACTTTTTGCCATTTCTTCAAATCTCCACCAAAGTAGAAGTCACCAGAAACGTTTTCACCTTTTGCAATCAACGTAGTTAAGTCCGCATTTGCATCGTCTAACCACTTTAAGATTTGAATGTAGATTACTTTTTGTGAATCGTATTTAGGAGCTGTGTTTTCAATTCCTTTTAACGCATCTGTCATAGGCAAGTCACCTACACGCTTTGACATTTGATCAAAGAAATACGCGCGGAAGAATTTTCCTAAAGCAGAATATCCATTCACATCTGCTAAACCCAATTTCTTTGCTTCCTCCTCCATCTTCACAACGTTTTTCAACGTAGTGAACTGGTTAGGCATTTGGCCTAAATTATACTCATTATTTGCATAATAATTATAGTTAGAGCAATAGAACTGGTTATAACGAGCCTCCGCAGAGAATGGGCGACCATTATCATTCATTAAGTTGAATTCAACTGACTGCAACACTAAGGAAGCAGGAACTTGTACCGCGCGGTTAGAGTCTTTCTCTAACTGGTCGAACGTTTTCTCGCAACTGCTTAATGCAATTAGAGAGAAGCTCAACATACCTAAGATTATATTTTTAACTTTCATTGTTTGTAACATTTATATAAATGAAAATATTAGAATGTGAAGTTTAAATTAACTCCGTAACTTCTAACTGAAGGAGTTTGAGAACCTGTAGCTCCATCCGTCAGGTACTGAGACAAATCAGTATCTTTTGCTTCAGCGAAGTACAATAGGTTACGTCCTACGAAAGAAATGTTCGCGCCAGAAACTGACTTACCGAACCACGTAGATGGAAGTTTAACACCCAAAACAACT
>CAMDSI010000031.1 GCA_945906915.1 Spirosoma fluviale
CACTGACATTTACGCCTGAAAAAAGGGGCATAAATTTCAATTTTTCATCCCAGGATTTCTGCAGTGTATCGGTTAATAAATAGTCGAAATTGTCCTCCGCGCGTAGTCTCGCTATATGCTGAGCTGAAGAAGAAAATACAACGAGGCTGAAAAAAATAGTTACTAACTTATTCAAGGGGTAAATAATGGATCTGAAGAACAAAAGAACTCATTTTAAAACAAAAAAACCACACGAGTTGTGTGGTTTTTTTGCCTACCGAAGTAGTCCGTACGGGAATCGAACCCGTGTTTCATCCGTGAAAGGGACGTGTCCTAACCCCTAGACGAACGGACCATTATTTATTTTGGTGGCACAAAGGTAGGTTTTTCTCTTTTATATTCAAAACTACCTGCTAAAAAAGACTAATTAATTTCTAATTAATTTTCGCTATTTTAGCCTAAACATTGAAGCAGAACCCCTTATGGCGAACGTCCACCCCTATTCAAGACTAACCGATTTTGACGTTGCTCTTTTCTTAAATGGCAAACATACAAGACTTTATGAGAAATTAGGAGCCTTCGAAATAGACCATGAAGGGTCGGTAGGAACGTTTTTTGCGGTTTGGGCACCTAATGCTAAAAAGGTGTTTGTAACCGGGAATTTTAATAGTTGGGATCGTTATTCTCACCCATTATTCCCTCGCTGGGACTCATCTGGCATTTGGGAAGGCTTTATTCCGGGAGTGAAAACAGGGGAAACGTACAAATATGGAATTGAAACGGAAAGTGGGGAATATTTGGAGAAATTAGACCCCATGGGCTTGTATTGTGAGGCTCCTCCTAAGACGGCGAGCATTGTTTGGAATACCTATAAAGAGTGGAAAGATACGAAATGGCAGGAGATTAGGGGCGCAAAGAATGCCTTGAATGCGCCTATGTCTATCTATGAGGTGCATTTAGCCTCTTGGATGAAGACCCTGGAAAATGATTACCTGACATACGGTGATTTAGCTGTTAAATTGGTGAATTATGTGAAGGAAATGGGCTTTACGCACGTGGAATTTATGCCCATTATGGAATATCCCTATGATCCATCTTGGGGTTATCAAATTACAGGGTATTTTGCTCCTACGGCACGTTTTGGCGATCCACAGGGCTTCATGCACTTAGTGGAAGCCTTTCATCAGGCTGAGATTGGCGTTATTTTAGACTGGGTTCCCTCCCATTTTCCAGGCGATGCCCATGGATTATACAACTTTGATGGCGGAAGCGCTTACGAACATCCTGATCCTAAACGTGGCTACCACCCGGATTGGAAATCCTATATCTTCGATTATGGAAAGAATGAAGTGCGCTCTTTCTTATTATCCAACGCCTTTTTCTGGTGTGATCGCTACCATGTAGACGGTTTGCGCGTGGATGCGGTGGCTTCCATGTTATACTTAGATTATTCGAGAAATGACGGAGAGTGGGAACCTAACCAGTTTGGGGGCAACCACAACCTTGAAGTTATTTCCTTCTTGCAAGACTTGAATAGCCATATTTATGGCGAATTTCCCTATATCCAGATGATTGCTGAGGAATCGACGAGTTTCCCTGGGGTGACGAAACCGGTGTTTATGGGAGGATTAGGTTTTGGCCAAAAATGGATGATGGGCTGGATGAATGACACCCTTCGTTTCTTCCAAAAAGACCCCATTTACCGCCAGCATCACCTCAATGAGCTAACATTCTCTTTGATATACGCCTTCACGGAAAATTTCTGTTTACCTCTTTCTCATGATGAGGTCGTCTATGGAAAAGGCTCCTTATTGAATAAAATGCCAGGCGATGATTGGCAGAAATTTGCTAACCTACGACTACTTTTAACCGAACAGTTTACACATCCGGGTTCTCACTTATTATTTATGGGTGGGGAATTTGGCCAAAGAGAAGAATGGAATCACACCCAAAGTCTCGACTGGCACCTCACAGAACATCATTCACATAAAGGAATTCAAGAAACGGTTAAAGCTTTAAACCAGCTTTACCGCTCAGAGCCAGCCTTCTATAGCAAACAATTTAATCACGAGGGTTTCGAGTGGATTGAATCAAATGACCAAGGTAATTCGGTCATTTCCTACATCAGAAAAGGGGATTCAGTGAAGCAACAAGTGATTGTTATCCTGAATCTAACTCCAGCTCCTAGAGATGGTTATCGGATCGGCGTGCCGCTTCCTGGTATTTGGAAAACCGTATTCAATTCAGATAAAGAGGAATTCGGGGGAAGTAATTACGCAGTTTCAGGTGCAACCATGACCGAAGAAATCAACTGGCAAGGTAAGGCCTTCTCGATCGCAATCAACCTCCCTCCTCTTTCAGCGCTCATTCTAAAAGCATAAAGGTTTAGAAACAATAAAGACTCAGAAAAATTCCGAGCCTTTATTCAATCCGCCTAAGTAGTATTTTTAATGACCAAAAGTCATTCAAAATCTTTGTTTGTATGAAATGTAAAAATTGTACACAAAAATAGTAAATAAATTATAGGCGGAAAATATTTTGCACTTTATTTTTTAATATTTAGATAAAAAATAGCATTATTTCCTTTTGTTAATGATCTCTTCCATATCGGAAAGTTCCACCTCTAGGGCTTTGGTAGAAATCGTAATCTCCCAAGCACTTAATGCTAAAGAGATACACATCCCTAAGAGTCCTATACCGAAGAACCAGCGAGCTGCTACCTGCAGATTCATAAACAACAAAAACATACAAATAACGCTCAAAATCAAACTTATAATCGCGATAATCTGCATACGTTGGATCAACTTCATCCGTAGACGTAAATTAGTAATCTGCAACACAATCGCATCATCTGGATTCTGCTGAAATTTCTCATGCAAACCGCGAATCAAGGACGCCATCGACATAAATCGATTCGTAAATGCGATCATCAACAAGGAAACCGTTGAGAACAATAAAGCCGGAGTACCGATGCTTAATTCCATGTTATTTATAGTAAAGATCTAATAATTGATTCATTTCCTCTTGCACTTTTTTCGCCTCTCTAGCGGCAGAAACAGTCGTATCATCCCCTGCATAGATAATCCCACGAGATGAATTCACGAGAAGTCCTACCTTTTTATTCATCCCAAATTTCGCCACATCAGCTAAACTCCCCCCCTGAGCACCTACGCCAGGAACTAAGAAGAAATTATCTGGTGCGATTTCGCGGACTTTGGCCATATAATCAGACCTAGTGGCGCCAATGACGAACATTAATTCATCTGCAGAACCCCATTCCATCGCTTTGCGCATTACCTTTTCATACAAGGTTATGCCATTTTCATCTTTTAATTGCTGAAAATCAGTACTTCCGGGATTAGAAGTTAAGGCCAAAAGAATCACCCATTTAGCTGAAAACTGCAAGAAAGGACTCACGGAATCCTCTCCCATGTAGGGTGCAACTGTCACCGAATCGAAGTCGAAGCCAGCAAAAGCTGGATCGAAGAAGGTTTGAGCGTATTTAGTAGCCGTATTTCCAATGTCCCCCCGTTTCGCATCCGCAATGGAAAACACGTCTTTAGGCATATATTCCATCGTTTTCTGCAAACTTTCCCAGCCAGCAGGTCCCAATGCTTCGTAAAAAGCAATATTAGGCTTATAAGCGACTGCATAAGGCAAAGTAGCATCAATGACAGCCTTATTAAAAGAGAAAATGGGATCCTTTTCCGTTTTAAATCGACTCGGAATTAACGTGATATCGGTATCCAAACCCACGCACAAAAAAGACCTCTTCTGTTCAATTTGCTTAATTAATTCCGCTGAATTCATGTGAAAGAAGGAAAATAGGATTAATTTTGCAACAAATCTATCCCTTTCCCCGCCAAAAACAAACGAATGGAATTCATTAAACACAATTTATCTGGAGTCATTGAATGCGTACCCACAAAATTTCACGATGATCGCGGATATTTTTACGAATCCTATAATCAGAAGCGCTTTGCAGCCAATGGAATCACGGAGGATTTTGTGCAGGATAATTTTTCTTACTCTACGAAAGGCGTCCTTAGGGGACTTCACTTCCAGAACCATCCCGAAGGACAAGGCAAATTAGTTCGAGTAATGACGGGTAAGGCTTTAGATGTGGTGGTGGATTTACGTCAGGACTCCCCTACCTTCGGACAGCACGAAACATTCGTTCTAGATGCAGATAAGGGCAATATGCTCTATGTGCCTATCGGATTTGCACATGGTTTTATGGCCTTAGAAGAGACTATTTTTGTCTATAAATGCACGAATTTTTGGAATAAAGACGCAGAATCAGGTATTCGCTGGAATGACCCTAATTTAGGTATCGATTGGGGTATTAAAAATCCAATTGTATCTGATAAGGACCAAATACTACCCGATTTCGACCCTAATCAGGTAATCTTTTAAAAAAAATTATAGTATCTTTGCAATAATGACTCGTAAGCTGATTTTATCAAGCCCATTACTCGAAATAACCATATCTCGGTTATGCCAAGAGCTCATTGAAAATCAAATCAAAGACGTTGAAACAGTTATTTTAGGCTTGCAGCCTCGGGGTATTTATTTTGCCGAGCGTATTGCTAAAGAATTGAGTAAACACCTCGAAAAAGCCCCTAGTGTAGGAAAAATAGATGCTACGTTCTTCCGGGACGATTACCGCCGTAGAGAAACCGTATCGCCTAATTCAACCGATGTTCCCTTCCTAATCGAAAATAAGCGTGTCATTTTAGTGGATGACGTTTTAGCCACGGGCCGGATGGTTCGGGCGGCGCTGGATGCGATGAATAGTTTTGGGAGACCCGCTAAAGTAGAATTATGTGTCTTAATAGACCGTATATATAATCGTGATTTGCCTATAAACGCAGATTATGTAGGTAAAAGTGTAAATACCTTACCTACCGAGAAAGTACTCGTAGAATGGACGGAACAAGGCCATGAAGCGGATAGAATTTGGTTAATTCCTCAACAACCCTGATAAGAACTATGCTAAAGTCGCCACATTTATTAGGAATCAAAGATCTGGATGAAGAATCCATTCAATTGATTGTTAAAACGGCCAGAGAATTTAAAGAGGTCCTAAATAGACCGATTAAAAAAGTTCCTTCTCTACGTGATGTGACGATTGCCAATATCTTCTTTGAGAATTCCACCCGTACCCGTTTATCCTTTGAATTAGCGGAGAAAAGACTTTCAGCCGACACCATTAACTTCTCAGCATCAGGAAGTTCCGTAAAAAAAGGAGAAAGCTTACTCGATACGGTCAATAACATCTTAGCCATGAAAGTGGATATGATCGTGATGCGCCACGCGAGTCCAGGGGCCCCGCATTATTTAGCGAAACACATCAAGGCGAATATCATCAACGCAGGTGACGGAACGCATGAGCATCCCACGCAAGCCTTATTAGATACCTTCTCCCTACAAGAAAAATTGGGAGATTTAGCCGGCAAAAAAATCGCCATCATCGGGGATATATTGCATTCCAGAGTTGCCTTATCTAACATTTATGCCTTGAAGAAACAAGGAGCTGAAGTTCGCTTGTGCGGACCTAGCACCTTGATTCCGAAGCATATACAAAGTCTAGGAGTGGAAGTATCACACGATGTGAAAAGTACATTGGCTTGGTGTGATGCGGCGAACGTCCTTCGCATTCAACTAGAAAGACAACAAATCAAATACTTCCCTAGCCTGCGCGAATACTCACAATTCTTCGGGATTAATCGCGCAATGCTAGAAGAACTGCCTAAAGAAATCATTTTGATGCACCCTGGACCGATTAACCGCGGGGTGGAATTAAGCTCAGATGCGGCAGATTCACCGCATTCGATCATCTTAGATCAGGTAGAAAACGGGGTTGCGGTCAGAATGGCCGTGCTTTATTTACTCGCTTCGAGAGCTTCGTAAGCCAATAACATTTTTTGGGAGGAGATATTATTTCCACAGGCATAATGACCTAGTGGACAATTTTTCTTGCCGTGGTCGCCACAGGGACGGCAATCTAGTTTCTCTGTTACTTCGATGATTTGACTATGCTCTGCTAAAGGTCCAAAGCCAAAATCAGGTATGGTAGAGCAAAAAACCGCGACAGTAGGCGCATTTACCGCAGAAGAAAGGTGCATCGGACCAGAATCGTTGACGAAATTACCCTTACTTTGGGCAAAAATGGACGTAGAAGCTAATAAAGCGCGTTTTCCCGTCTCATTAAAAATGGGCCATCCTGGGCAGGCTTGTTCGATTTCATCTGAAAGAGACTTTTCAGTAGGCGATCCCATCAAGACAATGGCCTGATCCCGAGGCAATAAATGAATAAAATCAATCCACTTCTGAATGGGTAAACGCTTTGTCTCCCAAACACTCCCGGGAGAAATGCAGATATAATTTCTGGCCGGGGCCTGGACTTTTAAAGGATTCAAAAATGGTTTATAGACCTTATTTCCTAACCAATCGCTTAATAGAGCCGTATTTCGCTCCACTTCGTGGATACCAGTACCGAAAGGATGAGGGAAACTCTTCGTAAAAAACCAGGAAAGTGGATTTTTTGCGAAACCCAAAACCTGCTTCGAACCTATCATCAGACTCAATAAACCCATCCCGAAAAAGCGTTGAACCACGAAGACTTTATCGAAGGATTCGTGCTTTAAATTTGATTGCAATTCTAGCCAAGAAGCACGCTTATTTGCTTTATCATAAGCCCAAACGCGCTGTAAACACGTATGTGTGTAAGCTTGAAAAATGGATTCATTTCCTTTCCTCACTAACAAATGAATGGCCGTTTCGGGGGATTCCATTCGAATCTTTTCCAATAACGACGTCACTAAAACAGCATCCCCAAGGAAAGCGGTTTGAATAATTAATACTTTGGAAACTGGATTCATGGCAGAAAAGGAAGCAATTAGCCATAAAATTACTTATTTTTGGGACATTTTTCATTAAAACCCCTTACATGAATTCGATTCACCTGCATACCTTATCTAACGGAATCACCGTGGTTCACAGACAAGTGCTTCACACAGAAATTTCGCATTTAGGGATTATGTTAGACATAGGAAGTCGGGATGAACTAGCAGGAGAAGAGGGTTTAGCGCATTTTTGGGAGCATTTAGCCTTCAAAGGGACGAAGAAAAAAAGTAATATGGAAATCATTAACCGCCTAGAAATTTACGGCGGTGAATTGAATGCCTATACCACGAAGGAAAAAATCTGTTTTCATGCGTCCATTTTGAGCCCCTATTTCGAACGGGCTTTGGAATTATTAACGGATATCACATTCGAATCAGTTTTCCCAGAAAAGGAATTAGAGAAAGAAAGATCAGTCATTTTAGAGGAGATGTCGATGTATTATGACGCTCCAGAAGAGGCTATCCAGGATGATTTTGATGAACTATTATTCCCCAATCACCCGCTAGGAGTGAATATTTTAGGTACCACAGAAACGGTTCAATCTTTCCAAAAGAAAGACCTAGAAACCTTCATCGAACGAAACCTAGACACCTCCCGCATCGTCTTTTCCTCTATCGGAAAATTAGACCCTGCTAAGGTATTCGCCTGGGCAGAAAAGCATTTAGGCGTAATTAAGGCAAAAAAACAGATCGTAAAACGCATCGAGCCGAGTCCCATGATTCCGCTAACCAAGGTAATCAAAAGGGGAATTACGCAATCTCACGTAGCTTTAGGCCGCCAATCTTTCGCGATTGAAAACCCAAATAGACTGTCCTTTTTCTTATTAGTCAACCTACTGGGTGGACCTAGCATGAATTCCTTGCTAAACGTATCCGTTCGCGAACGCCACGGCCTAGTATATTCAATTGAAGCCAGTTTGACCTCCTTTTTGGATTCTGGTTTCTGGGCGATTTATTTCGGAACAGAACCGAATCAGGTGAATAAATCATTGAAATTGATTCAAAAAGAGTTCACGAAACTACAAGAGAAGGAATTAACGGCCTCTTCATTGAAAAAGATTAAAAGCCAATTGAAAGGTCAATTAGCCATGGCAGAGGAAGGAAACCTTAATTTTATGTTGATGATGGCGAAAAATCTTTTAGATCGAGAAAAAATCGAGAGCCTAGAAGAGATTTTCGAACAGATTGATTTAATTGATAGCGCTCATATTCAATCCCTTGCAAATGAAATGTTGAATCCAGATTCGCTAAGTTATTTGATTTTCGAACCTTAATACGGTGCACCTCTACCTCCATATCCCTTTTTGTAGGCAAGCTTGTCATTACTGTGATTTTCATTTTTCGACGAATACAAGCCGAAAAGAGGAAATGGTACAGGCCTTGTGCAACGAAATAGCCGCCCAGAAAGACTATTTAGGAGGTACTGAGCTACAAACGATCTATTTTGGTGGTGGAACCCCTTCCCTATTATCAGCCGCGGAATTAGAGGCCATTTTTAAGGCAATTCACGCATACCATAAAGTTGCAGCCGGAGTAGAAATTACGTTAGAAGCTAATCCAGAAGATTTAACCTTAGAATATTGCCAAATGATCACCTCTCGCGGAATTAACCGCCTGAGCATTGGTATTCAATCTTTCCAAGAGAAAAACCTTCAATTGATGAATCGCAACCACAATGCTGACGATTCCGTTCAAGCTATTAATAATGCCCAAAACGCAGGTATACACAATATTAGTATCGATTTAATCTATGGAATTCCATCGAATTCATCCGATGAACTACAAACTGATTTAGAACTAGCCACCTCATTCGGCGTTTCACATATCTCGGCTTATAGCTTGACAATTGAGCCTAAAACGGTATTTGGAGTACAAAAGAAGAAAGGCGATTTCGTTGAAATTCTTGATTCTGCTATGGCATCTGCCTTTCAACAAGTACGTGATTATTTAGAATCTAAAGGTTACGAAGGCTATGAAACTTCAAATTTCGCAAAGGATGGCCAATATTCTGTCCATAATTCCAGTTATTGGCAGCAAGAACCCTACCTAGGTGTTGGCCCATCAGCGCACAGTTTCAATGGATATTCAAGGCAATGGAATGTCTCTAATAATGCCAAATACCTCAAGGATGGACATGCAATCGCCGAAAAAGAGGAGCTTAGCCCAGCTGATCAACTGAATGAATACCTGATGGTTCGTTTACGCACTAAGTGGGGAATTGACTTATCATTTGTACGCAAATCCTTTCAGCAACTAGATCAACCTTATCCTGAGAAAGAATTTCAAGACTGGATTAATAAGGGTTTAGCGCATCGAGATGGCAATAATTTAATTCTAATCGGTGAAGGTAAATTAATTACTGACCGTTTGAGTAGTGATATTTTTGTGGTCTAAAGCCTTTTAGTAAATTTACAAATCCATGGCAAAACGAATTGAATATACGAAGAAAACACCCGGCGCATCTAGCGGCGGCAATAAGTTTGAACGCCTAGCTAAAAAGAGCCCAAAGAAACGCTCTTGGTTAAAAAAGATTGGTTTCTTCTTTCTTTATCTCTGGATTTTCAGCCTCTTTTCGGTCGTATTCCTGAAATTTTTCCCCGTTTATTTCACTCCTACCATGGCATCAAGGAAAATTGATGCATTAATTAATGGAAATCCTTCCAAGATTCATAGCCAATGGTCATCGTATAAAGAGTTAGATAAAAATGCCGCTATTGCAGTGATTGCCTCCGAAGATCAAGCATTTCCTGATCACCATGGATTTGATTTTGACGCAATGTACGGAGCGGTAAAGCATAATATGAAGGGCAAAAAAATTAGAGGAGCCAGCACAATTTCTCAGCAAGTGGCTAAGAATGTCTTTCTTTGGCAAGATCGAAGCTATATTCGCAAAGGTCTCGAAGTTTACTTTACCTTCTTGATTGAATTGATTTGGGGCAAAGAACGGATCCTTGAAGTGTATTTGAATGTGGCGGAGACAGGTCCGATGACTTTTGGCGTAGAAGCTGCCTGCAGACAGTATTATGGACACAGTGGAGCTGAAATAAGTACATCAGAAGCGGCTAGAATTGCGGCAGTGTTACCTAGTCCTAATCGATTCTCCATAGAACATCCGTCTGCCTACGTACGTAAACGCACTTCGACTATTCAACGACAAATGAGAGGTTTGGGTGGCGTAAAGTACCTAGATAATTTAAATTAATTCGATAGTGGGATCCCAAAAGTGGTTTCTGAAATCTTGAATTTGATCGTCTTTAATAATCAGTCCTTCGGCTTCCAATAATTCTTGCATCCGATTTCCGCCAAAAAAATTCTTACCAGTCAAAACGCCATTTCTATTCACCACTCGATGAGCAGGAATCGAAGCCTGACCGTGTGAGGCGTTCATCGCCCAGCCTACTAACCTTGCCCCGCCTTTAGAACCTAAATAACCTGCAATAGCCCCATAAGAGCTTACTCGTCCTACGGGAATGAGGGAAACTACCTGGTAAATTGCTTCAAAATCGGCCATTATTCTTCCTTACGCTCTTCGATTTCTTGACACAATTCTCCATACCATTTTTCGCCAAATTTGCGAATCAACGGTTCTTTCAAGAATACATAAATAGGGACTCCTAAAGACGCTCCATTAGAACAAGCATCTGAACAGATGGACCAACGATCGTAATTCAAAGCCGTATAATCGGCTAATTTAGCTAAGCGAATCGGATATAAATGGCAGGAAATAGGTTTTCTGAAATCGGTTTTACCCGCAAAATAAGCTTGTTCGATTCCACACTTCAAATGACCTTTTTCATCGTATAAAGCATAGGCGCACTCGCGTCCTTCGATCACCGGCGTGGAAAAATCTCCCTCATCATCCTTCACCCAAGCACCCGATTTTTCTATTTCTTTCAGCCCTATCTCCGATAAAAAAGGTTTTATATCATCTTGGATTCGTTCCAAAATCTCTAATTCCTCTTCCTCCAAGGGTGCTCCTAAATCCCCTTCTACACAACAGGCGCCTTTACATTTAGCTAAATCACAAACAAAAAATTCGTCTGCTATGTCTGAGGAGATTACGGTATCGTCAATTAAAATCATCTGCTTATTTTTGAACCACAAAGGTACAGATTATAGTTTATATAGGTAATTTTACACTATGAAATCCATTTGGATACTTTTGTGCTGTTTACCTGTTTTTGCGAAAACTTCCTTTCCTGACTCTTTACTGATAGGGAATGTTAAAGTATTCATACACCCTTCGGCTAAATCCATTTTAGATGCTGAACAAAAGCGATTAGGTGGTAACAAAAGATTCGTGGAGGGAATGAAAGAGAAAATGCGCTTCTATTTCCCTGTGATGGAGCCTTTATTAGAATCTGCAGGCATCCCCAATGAATTCAAATACCTTTCTGTCCAAGAAAGCGGCCTTAATCCAGTGGCAGTTTCAAGCTCACAAGCAGTAGGCTATTGGCAATTTAAAGCCACTACTGCCATTGATGTGGGAATGAAGGTAAACGCGAACGTAGACGAAAGAAAGCACATTATAGAGGCAACGAAAGGGGCTGCAAACTATTTTACACGTAATAATCGGGTATTAAATAATTGGATAGGGACGCTTCTCTCCTATCGATTGGGCCTAGGAGCAGCGAAAAAAACAGCTTATGTGATGGAATGGGCTGGAAAATCAGATATTCAGGTGGATTCTAGTACCGATTGGTATGTGCTTCGTTTTTTAGCTTACCAAAAATTCTGGGCTGATGAATTCAAAAAAGACGATTCTTTGGGAATTAAACCCATAAACCAAGCAGAATTAATTTGTTACGGCAATTCATGCGGTAAAAATCTTTACCAGATCGCAGACGAGTTAAATGTCAGTTACGATGATTTGAAGAAATACAATCCTTGGATATTGAATGATTATGTACCTGATGACAAAAATTACATTTTGTATCATCCATCGAACGCCACCTTTTTCGATAATTCACTGATAATTCCTGAAATTATGCCGGAGGAGGATTTTTTATTACCTCCTAAAAAGAAGCTAAAGAACCCGCAAAAGGAATAATCCATCGCGAATAGGCAATAATAAAGGCTCTATTCTAGAATCACTAGCCACTTTTGAATTAAAATCACGCAAGGCCTCAGTTGATTTATCCTTCGCAGCTTCATCAATAATTTTACCACTCCATAACACATTATCTACTAGAATTAGCCCACCAGGCTTCATTTTATCTATCACTAGATCAAAATAAAGCGCATAATTACGTTTATCAGCATCAATAAATACGAGGTCAATAGGACCAGCGATAAAAGGTATTTCGACTGCCGCATCCTTAATTCGGTAATCAAATTGATCCTTAAAAGGCGAACGATCAAAGAAAGAACGCGTAAAGCTTTCTAATTCTTCGTTCACATCAATCGTGATTAAGCGTCCACCTTGTTGTAATCCTTCAGCTAAACAAAGTGCAGAATAACCCGTATAAGTTCCGATTTCGAGGATTAAGGAAGGTTGATAGACTTTGGCAATAAAGGACAAAAAACGACCTTGCAAATGGCCTGAAAGCATCCGTGGCTGCAACACCATCGCGTGTGTCTCCCGAACCAATTCCTTCAACAGGTCATTTTCGGGCTCAGAATGCAAACGAGCATATTCCTCAATACCTTCGTCGATGAATTCCATTTATTTAATACCTGTATAAAAGAAGTCCAAAGAATTATCCGGATCCTGACTCAAGAAATAGTCATCCACCTGTATCGAACTCACGAGTGAATTATTCGATTTAGACAAGGATAAACGACTCATTCGATTCGCGATATCGTAAGGAACCTGCAACCAGGTTCTTGGTAATTTATATTGGAGATTGAAAATATCAAATCGGGTAATTTTCTTCACAGCCACCTTATTCTCTTCGTAATAATCCATCACTTTTTGATTCCCATGAACCCCTTCTGTGATTACTTCAGAAAAGTGTTTTTTCATCAAATCACTTAATTCAGGGGCTAAATATTCTCTTACATGCCATGGATTACGTGTCAAAGAGAATTTCTTATTCACCGTAGTTAAGTATAATTTACCTCCTGGCTTTAACACGCGAGCCGCCTCAGCTAAGAAAAAATCATCATTTTCTATGTGCTCAATTACCTGAAAAGTAACCACATAATCAAAGTGATCAGAGGGTAAATCCTGCAAGGGAGGTAAAAACATATCGATAAACTTGAACTTCGGATACGTCTTTGATAGACTTTCCATCAATTCTGTATTCTTATCGACACCTGTATAATCACGTATTGCATCTGCTAACACACCCACACCACGTCCTGTGCCACATCCAATCTCTAATAAATTGCCTGAAAGCAATTTGCTGACGTGGATATAGGGATACAATAAACGTTGATGAACAGGATTATCTGAGGGAATATCAGAGGACGCAATTTCAGTAGTTTTATACATTCTAAAAGGATTAAGACTCATTCAAGTTCAAAGGTAAGGAATTATCTAGCTGAAATGTTAAAAAAAATGCCGACCTTCGTGCAAAATTTCAAGCAACGACGTGTCAGAAGAAAACGAATCAAGACCCCCATTTAAGCGACCATTTAGGCATTTTACAGCGCCCGTAACAGACAATAAAGAGTTTGTATTTGGGGTGCAATCTGTACTAGAAACTCTTCGTTCGGGGAAGGAAATTGATCGTTTATTAGTTCAAAGAGAACTTGGAAACACGGAAATCCTTGATTTAGCCAAAGAAAAAGGCATACAAGTACAAAAGGTACCTTTGGAAAAATTAAATCGCATCACGCGTAAAAATCACCAAGGGGCTATCGCCTTCGTTTCTGCTATTCATTATGCGAAATTAGAAAATGTCATCGCAGACACATTTGAAAAAGGAGAAATTCCTTTCATTTTAATCTTAGACCGTATTACGGACGTTAGAAACTTTGGTGCTATCGCTCGTACGGCCGAATGTGCTGGTGTTCACGCGATTGTTTTACCTTCTCGCGGTGCCGCTCAAATCAATGCGGATGCCATGAAGACCTCTTCAGGAGCATTAAACTTTATTCCAGTATGTAAAGAAGATAGCCTTATTCAGACCATCGATTTCTTGCAAAATTCAGGTTTGCGTGTGGTGGCATGTACGGAAAAAGCAAAGAGCAGTATTTACGAAATCGACTACAAAGACCCCATTGCGATCATTATGGGATCTGAAGAAGATGGAATCACCGACGAAATCATCCGTAAATCAGATGAAATCGCTAAAATTCCTCAAACAGGTCAAGTAGGTTCTTTAAATGTTTCTGTAGCGGCAGGTGTCATTATTTTTGAGACCGTTCGCCAGCGCTCCATTTAATTTTTTCGAAGAATTTGGAAGGCTGAAGCTTGCGCTTTCGGCAAAATAGTCACGTCCGCAATATTCACATGCGCTGGCGCCATAATAATATAGCGAATTAAATCCGCTACATCTTCGGCCACTAAGGGTTCGTATCCAGCATAAACGGAGGCTGCTTTCGCCGAATCACCCTTAAAACGTACCTCAGAAAACTCGGTGTTTACCGCACCCGGAGCTACATTAGATACTTTGATGCCAAATGGATTTAAATCTAAGCGCATACCAGCAGATAAAGCTTCTACTGCGGCCTTAGAGGCACAATAGACATTTCCATTCGGATACGTTTGTTTGCCCGCAATGGAGGAAAGATTAATGATATGACCTGATTCACGAGCTACCATACCTTTCATCACCTCTTTCGATACATATAATAAACCTGTCACATTAGAGGACATCATCGCCTCCCAATCAGCCACGTCTCCATCTTGAATTGCGGACATTCCATGCGCATTTCCGGCATTATTTATCAAGACATCGATATTTTTCCAATCGGCCGATAAAGAATCAAAAGCTGAAATAACCGATTTCTGATCCGTCACATCAAAGACCAAAATAATTGATTCTACACCTAAACTAGCCTTTAATTCCTCTAATCGCTCTTTTCTTCGACCACAAAGAATTAAACGAAAACCGTCTTTAGCTAAGGATTGGGCAGTGGCGCGGCCGATTCCGGAACTCGCACCTGTGATGCAGGCAATTTTATTCATATGATTAATTTTATGCGAAGTTAAGCGCAAAGAGGTGTTCTAAAAAATTTGAACGTAATTTGTAAAAAAATCGCTTACCCGCATGAACTTTTTAATCGTTGGACTGGGCAACATAGGCCCACAGTATTTATTAACACGGCATAACATCGGGTTTATGGCGGTAGATTATTTAGCCAAACAAAAAGAGCTATCCTTTAAGACAGACCGGCTAGCTTCTGTTGCCTCCTATAAGTTAAAAAGTCACACGATCTATTTGATTAAGCCCACCACTTTTATGAACCTAAGTGGAAAAGCAGTGAATTATTGGTTGTCCTATTATAAGATTGAAAAAGAAAACATGCTCGTTTTAGTGGACGACCTAGCCCTACCCTACGAGACCTTGCGATTAAAGCCCAAAGGTTCTTCTGGCGGACACAATGGTTTAAAAAGTATCGAAGAAGTTCTAGGTGGATCAGAATACCCTCGTTTGCGGATGGGAATTGGGAGTGATTTCCCTAAAGGTCGACAAGCAGATTATGTCTTAAG
>CAMDSI010000032.1 GCA_945906915.1 Spirosoma fluviale
ATAAATTAATGGATGCATCGGTCACCGGACGCCCATCCGAAAACGAGGCATACAACGGATTCATATAGGGTTCGTGCGAAACATATACCTGGCCATCCGAAGACAGGCAAACATCCATTTCGAGTACGGTCACTCCCATCTCTAATGCATGTTGAAATGCGGGTAAAGAGTTCTCTGGATACAAACCCCTGCAACCTCTATGTCCTTGAATATAAGAAGATTGTCCCATAGCTACTAGATTTACGCACAGTAATAAAAGAAGATAGGTTCTCATGGTTTTTTAGCTGCGGCTTTTTTAACTGAGGTATTTTTAACCGCCGTATTTTTCTGGCGCTCTTCAATAATCTCATTTACTCGGGTATATAATTTGATAAAGGCGGCTGGGTCTTTCACATAGGATCCATAACTTTTCGCTACCTGCATCGAATCTAGTCCACGTTTTTTCAACGTCTGCTGAGATAATTCATGATATAAGACCAGTGAGGTGTCGGTATTGCCCACGTGCAAGTTTTGGATGATAGCTTCATCTATGTGAATATCTGCCAAAACCTGAGCCATCTGCTCCTGCTCTAAACGATCACTCGAGGATTCATTCACACAGGCGCTAAAAGTACCCGCGCTCAAGGCCAAGAAAAGCAATAATAAACCCTTTTTCATCTTGTAAATATACCCGTAAATTAGAAAGCTTTTAGCTCATTTCATTCAGATTGGGTAAAAAATAGGTAATTTAGTCTCGTGGATATGGACATCAAAGCCTTCCTGACCCATGTCGTTCAGCTGGAAATTCGCATTAGAAAAGCGATTAACACGCAAATGCATGGAAATTTTTCCTCCGTCTTTAAAGGATCGGGCTTAGAGTTTAGTGACCTTCGCCAGTACCATTATGGAGACGACGTGAGGCACATTGACTGGAACACCTCATCGAAGGGCCATGTTACATTCGTAAAGCTATTTAAGGAGGAAAAAGAACAAACGGTCTTCTTCCTAATTGATGTCAGCGCCTCGGGTTCTGTGGGTAGACGCGGGAATAGCAAAATCAAAACGTTGAAGGAAGTGGCCGGGGTTTTAGCCTTTGCGGCTATTCAAGAAGCAAGTCACTTAGGCTTCGTCTGCTTTAGCGATAAAAATGAGAAATATATGCCGGCGGCAATGGGCAAAAAACATGGCTATAAGGTGATTTCAGAACTTTTTCGGGTGGAGCCGGAGAATACGGCGACGGATTTAAAAGCAGGGCTAACCTTTGCATTGCAGACTTTGAAACGCAAGAGTTTACTGTTTGTTTTATCTGATTTCATCGACGAAGGTTACGAGGATTTATTGCGAGCAGCGGCATTAAAACACGATTTAGTGGTCTTGCATGCACTCGATAAACAAGAGATAAATTTGCCTTCCATGGGCATCATTCCCATTTATGATCCAGAGCGCAAGCGGACTACTTGGGTGAATACCTCCACGCGAGGGTTCAAGAATTTACTCCAACAGCAGGTGAAAAACCGAGGCGGAGATTTGAAGGAAATGTGCAAGAAATGGCATGCAGATTACGTGGAATTGCGTTCTGGAGAAGATTTCGTGCCGGCTTTAGTGAAACTTTTTAATGCTAGACGTTAATGCAAGAGACGCCATTCATCATTAAGGGAAAGTTTCAGGAGGATTCCGTTGTCATAGGGCAGCCGATTCACTATTCCTTGTATGTGCGTCATCCGAAGGGACAAGAGGTATTTTTTCCGAATGCGAACCGGAATTTTGGGTCTTTTGAAACCGTAAAAAGGGAATTCTTTGCAACAAAAACAACGGCCTCCGGGTCTTTGGATTCTGCCGTATATACCTTGCGTTTATTTAATTTATCACCGGTCCAAAAACTCCAAATTCCCATTTACCTAGTGCAGGAACCGGATTGCACGATTATATACCCGGTCGTAGACAGTATTCACTTAAAACGCTTGCTGCCGCATCCGGAACAAATTGATTTAGATTCATTGTACCAAAGCATTCCGATCGAACCTATTAGCCCTAAAACAGATCTAAAAAATGTGTTTGCGACAGGGATTAGTCTGTTTATTTTGGCGGGATTGATTTATTGGATTTTTGGCAAAACGATTACGACACTATTTCAACGGTACTTATTGTGGAGACGAAGACGGGAATTTAGACGTACTTTTCAGCGCTATACGCGTCAAGTGGCAGGCACGCCTGTGGGTTTATCGAATTTAGAGAAAGCCTTTTCTACCTGGAAGAAATATGTAGAGGAATTAACGCAATTGCCATTCACGACCTTTACCTCGAAGGAGATGCTGGATAATCTGGCAGATGAGGCGATGGAAAAGGTTTTAAATGAAATGGATTCGGCCATTTATGGAGGGAATTTCTCTGCTAAAACGACGGAATCCGTTCAATATTTAGACGCCTTAGCGACAAATTTATACGAAATAGAACAAGAGAAGATCAAGAATAATGAAGTTTAATCCGCTCTATTCCTGGCATCAAATACAGGCTTTTTTCACCTTTGAGTGGGAGAATGGCTTGTTTTTGTATGGCTTGATTTGGCCGTTTTTGCTTTACTTTATTAAGTACCTTCGCCAGCGGGGAAATCAACCTCGCCTCGAATTATCATTATCGGTTCCGCTGAAACAAAATCGCCTTTCTTTGGTACTGAGTTATGTGCCTATGATCATTCAGATACTGTGCATTTCGTCTTTGATCATCGTGGCGGCTGGGCCTTACCGGGTGATCAAGCACCAAAAGAAACAAGTAGAAGGCATCGACATCGCTCTTGCCTTAGACATTTCTTCTTCCATGCTGACGCAGGATATATCGCCTAGTCGATTAGAGACGGCTAAAACGATGGGGACGGAATTCATTCGAAAGCGCAGCCACGATCCTATCGCTTTGGTGGCTTTTGCGGGCGCTCCCTATTTAGCTAGCCCCATCACCACGGATACGGCCTTTTTATTGCATCAATTAAAGCAATTCCAGACGAAACAAATCGTGGAAGAAGGGACAGCTTTGGGGGATGCGTTAGGGATGTGTATTAACCAAATCCGCGACAGCGAAAACCCCAAGAAAATCAGTATCCTGATATCTGATGGAAACAATACGGCCGGAAATTTAGATCCAGCAACCTCCGCAGAACTAGCCAAAAACTTTAACATTAAAGTCTATACCATTGCGGTGGGAAACCAGAAAGCCAGCACTGATCCCGTAGATGAAAGTACCTTAAGAGAGATCGCAAGCATCACCAAGGGCAAATTTTTCCGGGCTACTAATCGCCAGGCATTGCAACAAATCTTCCAAGAAATTGATAAAATGGAAGCTTCGATTGTTAAAACCGTTACTTGGGAAGAACACATCTCCCTTTCTTATTTATTCGCAGAAATTAGCCTCATCCTGTTCTTTGTCAGTTTGTGGGTTCGATTCAGTTGGATAGGCAACTCTTTAGAAGATTAATATGGTTTTATTTCCGCACGCAAAGATTAATATTGGCTTGTACATCACAAAGAAGCGCAAGGATGGATTTCACGATTTAGAGACGTGTTTCTTTCCAGTGCCATGGACGGATGTACTAGAGATCAGCCCTTCGGATGAGTTTAGTTTTAGCTCTTCTGGGCTCGATATTCAGGGAGACATAGAAGATAACCTTTGCTACAAGGCTTATGAGCTACTACGAAAAGAGCATAAAATGCCTCCGGTACATATTCATCTGCATAAAATCATCCCGATGGGCGCTGGTTTAGGCGGAGGATCATCAGACGCTGCCTTTACACTAAAGGGCTTAAGAGACCTCTTTCAATTACCCTTAACGAATGAGGATTTACAACCTTATGCGGCAAAATTAGGCAGCGATTGTGCGTTTTTTCTGTCGAATCAGGCGGCTTTTGGGAAAGGAAAGGGGGACGTGCTGAGCCCGATTGACGCGAGTCTACAAGGCAAATTCCTCGTTTTATTATACCCTGCCGTGGGTATCTCCACCGCGGAAGCCTATGCGGGCGTGACGCCAGCAAAAGCTCCGGTAGATCTGCGCAAAGCTATATTGAAAGAGGGTTGGAAAGAGACGATATCGAATGATTTCGAGAAAAGTATCTTCCCGCATTACCCCATATTAGCATCACTGAAAGAGGAAATGTATGCCTTGGGTGCTAGCTATGCAGCCATGAGCGGATCAGGATCGACCATTTTCGGGATTTTTGACAAAAAAATCGACCCACCTGCAGGATGGGCCGATTATACGATCTGGACAGGATTGGTAGATTAATCTTTCGCAAAGATTGCCTCTAAAGCAGAGGCGCCCTTGGTGACTAATTTCCCGGCTGGTAGTTCTTTCAATAATTTAATTCCAGCAAATTCCGGAGTCGAACTCAAAATCTCCACAGGCACCTGGGCCATCACGCCATTGGCCATTTCTACATAGATAAAGCCTCCTTTACCCACGCGAGCCAAACCCGCCTGAGGAATGCTTGGAATCTTCTGTGTACCCACTTTAACACGTGCGCTCACGAATTGACCCACCGTAAAGTTCTTTTCGTCTGCCTTATTTTCAAAGTGTCCGTGAACGGAAGTCGTGCGATTTGTTAAGTCCACTTGAGGAGCGATAAGGAAGATTTTTGCTCTGGCTTTTTGGCCCTCTGATTCAAATTCGATAATCTGACCGATGTCTAATTTCCCCAAATCCTTTTCGAATACCTTCAATTCCACGTGCTTATCTTCCATTCCCACCACCTTAATTAACACATCGGACGGTGTTACGTATTTTCCGATCGCTAGGAATTGATCTTGAATATAGCCGTCGATGGGCGAACGCAAAGTTAAAACAGAGGAGATATTTCCCTTAGCCAGCGATTTCAAATCACAGCCTAAGACCTCTAGTTTCAAACCCAAAGCCTTCACTTGCGCATTCACATTGCCTAAATCCGCTTCCGATTGTTGCAACTTTTTCTTCGATCCCACTTCCTCATTCGTTAACACTTGTTGACGTGATTTCTCTGAACTCATAAAAGTCTGAGACGAAAGTGCCTGCAAGTATTCCTGTTGCATTTGGATGAAATCGAGCGAAGTCAAAGTCGCTAAGGCCTGGCCTTTGGATACCTTTTTACCTGGTAGCAATTCGTAGGTAGTCTTCACATAACCCGCAATCGGAATCGATATCGAGGCTAAGGAAACCGGTGGTACATCGACCACACCTGTGCATTTCACTTCTGTGGACATATCTTTTTCTTCCAAAACACCGAATTCGATGCCAGCGTTGGTTTTTTGTTCCGCCGTTAATTTAATTTCTGACATCGGGGTCTCTTCCGACGTTTCTTCTTTTTTCGAGCAAGCGACTAAGCTGAATAAAAGGCTTAGCGCTGCAAATGTGAGTAACTTATTCATTTCCAATGATTGTTTGACGTGTGATAATCGCCTGGTTATAGGCGTTTACTTCTTGAATATAACTCTCTCGAATCTGCCAAGCCTGCTGCGTATTTTGCAACATTTCGACGTATTCGATTTCCCCTTGCTGGTAACTTTTCAGGGCTGTCTTTTCTAATAAAGCCGCCTGCGGGATCGCCGTGGAGGTATAGTAGGCCAAACTCGCCCGGTATTTCGCGACCGCTGCCTCCGCATTCTTATAATCCGTTTGAATGGCTGACTCCGTTTGAATTTTTTGACTCACAAAAGCCTCCTCTTGTAATTTGGCTGAGGCGATTTTGGCTTTCTGACCCTTCATAAAAATTGGGATAGCTAGGCCGGCTTGAACGAAGTTTTGGCCCCCTACCTTTTCAATACTCTGAGAGGTTATACCAAATCGCAAATCAGGTTTCAAGCGCTCTCTTTCCACGGCTGTTAGCAATTTCCCATGCTCCACTTGCTCAGATAAGAGTTCGATGGTTGGGTTTTTTGACAGATCAAGTCCCGCAGCACTAGATTCCATTGTCAGAGATTCCTTGCCTTCGATTTCAAATTCGCCGGGTTCATTAATCCAATAAGCTAGGTTTTGATAGGCCGTTTTTTGATCCGCCTCTAGTGCGATCCGCTTCTGCTGAAACTCTCTCAAACGGGTTTCTGCCGCCATTAATTCCAGGCGATTCGTCTCGCCTTGTTGGAATTTAATGGTTGCCGCCCGCTTCATCTGCGTGTATAGGCTATCTTGTGCTTGCAAAAATGCTAGATTTTTTTGCTGTGCTAAAATCTGGTAATAATAGAATTTCACACTCGAAGCCACTAAGTTTTGGGTGATTTTTAACCGCTTTTCACTCATCACTTTAGCCGAAGTCAAAGCCTTCACCTGTGCCCTCAAAAGTGTAGGCCAAGGAATACTTTGGGACGCCATCAACGTATAATCCTGACTTGAAGAGGTCTGTGTCTTTCCGTACTGCGCATCGATTGTACTCTTCGGTAATTCTTTACCAGAATTGATAAAGGCTTCTGAGGTTTTTACGTCTGCGATACCGGTGGCAAGGAGGGCGTTGCGCGTGGAGGCAAGCGTCAAGCAAGTTTTTAAAGAGAGGCGGGGGTCGTCGCTCTGCGACTTAGTCGACTGCGTCTTAGTCAATGGGTCGTCACTTCGTGACTTAGTCGCCTCCGGCTTAGTCACTGCAAACGAACTAAATGACATCAAGATAAATAAAACGATCATCCCTAAGCCTTTGGCCTTCAACATCTTTTCTCTACGGCCCATCACGATCGAGTATACGACTGGAATAACGACTAAGGTTAAAAAAGTCGCGGTGATCAAACCACCGATCACGACCGTCGCTAATGGATGCTGAACTTCCGCTCCAGGCGAGTGACTGAGCGCCATCGGCAAGAAACCTAAAGACGCCACCGCCGCGGTCATAATCACGGGTCTAAAACGCAATTCCAAGCCTTTCTTCAAACGCTCTTCCACGCCCAAACCTTCCTCAGCTAATTGCTTAAAGTAGGACAGCAAAACGATTCCATTCAAAACTGCGACACCGAACAGGGCAATAAAACCGATCCCCGCCGAAACCGAGAAGGGCATTCCCCTGAGCCAAAGCGCCACCACACCACCAATCGCTGATAAAGGAATCGCCAAATAAATAATGGCCGCCTCTAAGAAGGATTGGAAGGTAAAGAAAAGCAAGACGAAAATCAGGGCTAAGGCAATCGGAACCACCAGCGCTAAACGCGATTTCGCCGCTTGTAAATTTTCAAAAGTTCCGCCGTAGGTCACATAATAACCCGCAGGCAACGTGATTTTGTTCTTCATGACTTTTTGGATATCGGCTACGACACTTTCCACGTCGCGACCTCTGACATTAATCCCGATCGTGATTCGGCGGTGCGTATTATCACGGGAAATCTCTAAAGGGGCATTTTCATAACTCACGTCTGCCACTTCTTGCAGTGGAATTTGAGAGCCGGAAGGTAGGTCAATATAGAGTTCGCGCAGGTTTTGGATGTCTTGTCTGTGAACCGAATCCATCCGCACCACTAAGTCAAAACGTTTCTCCCCTTCCATCACGATCCCCGCCGTTTCACCCGCAAAGGTCATTTTAATAGCGGAGTTCACCTCGTTTACATTCAAACCATATTGCGCCATCTTCACCCGGTTGTATTTCACCACGAGTTGAGGAATGCCATCGATTTGCTGGACCTTAATATCGCCTACGCCGTCGATTTGACGAATATATCGGGAGGCCTCAGTCGCGTGACTGAATAATTCCTGTAGGTCTTCTCCAAAAATCTTCACCGCAATATCCGACTTCACTCCCGCAATCAGCTCATTAAATCGCATCTGAATCGGTTGTGTGAACTCAAAATTCACTTCTGGAAAGACATCCAATGCTTTATCCATTTTCAGTTCTAATTCTTCCATGGTCTCCGCATTCTTCCATTCGGATGGATCCTTCAGCTGAATGATCAAATCGCAGGAATTGATCCCCATTGGATCAGTAGGAATTTCGGATGCCCCGATACGGGAAACGACTTGCTTAATCTCTGATGGAAATTTCTTCATCAGCATCGCTTGGGCGGCGGTGTTGACTTTGATACTTTGGGACAAAGAGGCATTCGTAGGCAGTAGAGTTTCTACTGCAAAATCACCTTCATTCAGTTCGGGTATGAACTCCCCACCTAAAGTCATAAAGAGTGCACCACTGGCCACAAATAGGCCAAAAGCGCCTATAATTACCGATTTGCGTTGCTTCAAAGCCCAATTAATGATGGGTTGATAGCCACGGTATAAAAAGCCCATAATGCGGTCCGCGATGGTCAACTCATGACTAATTTTCTTGTTCAAAAACAAGGCTGACATCATCGGAACATACGTCAATGATAGAATCAAAGCACCAAAGATGGCGAAACTAACCGTTTGAGCCATCGGCCTAAACATCTTTCCTTCGATGCCCCCTAAGGCCATAATAGGTAAGTAAACGATCAATATGATGATGACGCCGAAGGCAGCAGAGCCGAAAATGGCTTTGGCAGAAATACCCACTTCCTCATCCATCGCCTGCTGACTTAATTCCTCACCCTTTCGATGGCTATGGAGCCGGTGAATGATGGACTCCACGATGATGACGGCACCGTCCACAATCAGGCCAAAGTCAATCGCCCCCAAACTCATCAGGTTCGCCGACACTCCGAAAATGTGCATCATCGCAAAGGCAAACAAAAGACAAAGTGGAATCACCGAAGCCACAATCAAACCAGCGCGCCAATTTCCCAGCAATAAAATCAGGATAAACACGACGATTAATCCTCCTTCGATCAAATTCTTTTCTACCGTATTAATGGCTCGACCGATCAAAACGCTACGATCTAAATAGGGCACAATGTGAATTCCTTGCGGTAATGTTTTGCCGATGATTTCCATTTGAACTTTAACATCCTGCACGACTTGATTCGCGTTTGCTCCCTTTAAAAGTAACATGACGCCACCCACTGCTTCGCCCTCTCCGTTTCGGGTCATGGCGCCATAGCGAACTGCCTTCCCAAAACCCACTTTCGCCACATCCTTCACCAGAATAGGGAGACCGGCTTCGCCTCTTTGGGTAACTACGGTATTTTCAATCTCCTCTAAGGACGTTAGCATCCCCTCTGAACGAATGAAATAGGCATCCGTCCCCTTCTCTAAATAGCTACCTCCCGAATTCGAATTATTGATTTGAATGGCCTTGAAAACATCGTTCACGCTCACATTCATTGCCCGTAAACGCTCCGGATCCACAGCGACCTCATATTGCTTCACATTACCCCCGAATGAGCTGACTTCCACCACGCCTTTGATACCCAAAAGCTGGCGTTTAATCAACCAATCCTGGTAGGTCCGTAAATCTGCGAGAGAATATTGATCCTTAAATGCTTTATCTACTTCCAAGGTATATTGGAAGAATTCCCCCAATCCGGTCGTAATAGGCGCCATTTCAGGCACTCCAGCGCCTTGTAATAAATAAGGTTCCGCCGACTTTAACTTTTCTGCGACCTGTTGCCGGGTCACTTCCGTAGCCACCTCGTCTTCGAAAACGACGGTGATAATGGATAAACCCATCCGAGAAATCGAGCGGATATCTTTTACATTCGGGATGGTCCGTAAGGAGATTTCCAGCGGATACGTAATGAATTTTTCGACCTCCGAAGTAGCCAGCGCTGGGGATTGTGTAATCACCTGCACTTGGTTCGAGGTAATGTCTGGCAGGGCATCGATGGGCAATTTGCTCAGCGAATATCCTCCCCAAAAAATCAGTCCCAAGACTAAAAGCCCGACCACTAATTTATTGCGTATACTAAAACTTATAATGGAATTAATCATGATGTTAAAATTAAGCATTTACATGAACGGCTCATGCCGCGACCTGTAGGCGTAATTTTAAAATCGGGGAGGCGCGATTAAAACACGCTCCATAGAGAAATGGTAGTTATTTTCGTAGAATTCCGAGCGACGGCGCATAATAATCAGGCTAGCGGCGAACATAAAGAACAAGGAAGCAACTGGAAGCACAAAGCCCATCGCTCCAGAGAAATCAAAACTCGGTAAACTGGGGTGGCTTGTAGTTTTTGCATGCTTCGAATCAGCTGAATAATGCATCCAAAGGAAATCGGCAAAACTGAAACCTGCCGGAGCTTGCTTCTTGTGATCTTGAAAATGCTTCACTAATTCGCTCGCCTTAATGGCCTGCTCCATACCCACCTTGGGCAACAAGCCGCTGGCGAATAAAAGAACAAAAAGAACGTATGCAAGGACATTTTTCATCCCCCAAATGTAACAAAAATTCGAATTTTTCACCCATATTTATGTTTTCATTTTAATATTAAGATGGAATGTAGGCCTAAATCATGGATGAAATAAATCTTTTGTGGCATCAGCTCACTGATTCTGAAACTATTATCCGATCCGGATTGATAGTAATTACCCTGATTGTTTTCGCTGAGAATGGCCTTTTCTTCGCGTTTTTCCTTCCTGGTGATTATTTATTGTTTTTGACGGGCGTTTTTGGCGGCACCGGAGTGCTGAAAGAGCCTTTAAGCACCTTATTATTAAGTATTTTTGGGGCTGCAGTCATCGGTTCACTGGTGGGTTATTTAAGCGGGCGGTTTTTCGGAAAATCGCTAATGAACAGACCAGATGGCTGGTATTACAAGAAAAAACACTTGGATTCGACTCGGGAATTTTTCGATAAATACGGTTTTATGGCGCTAGTAATTAGTCGCTTTTTACCCATCGTGCGCACGTTTACGCCCATTTTAGCTGGAATTAGCCACTTATCTTGGTATAAATTTATCCTACTGAATCTAGTGGGAGCCGCTATGTGGGTAGGTATTCTGGTTACTGGAGGTTATTATTTAGGCCAAAATTTCCCCGGCATCATCAACTACGTACAATACATCATTATATTCTTCCTTGGTATCACCACGTTTACGGTAATCAAGGGGTATATGAAATTGAAAAAATGATCGAACAATTTGGCTATGTCGCTGCCTATTTAGGTGCTGGGATTTTATTCCTAGGCTTGATTCTGACGCTTGCCCGATTCATCCGCCCTAATCGCCCCAATGTCGAGAAAAACAGCACCTACGAATCTGGTGAAGCACCCGTGGGAAATGCGAATATTCGTTTCAATCCACGCTTTTATGTGATTGCGCTGTTATTCGTATTATTTGAAATTGAATTAGTTTTCCTATTTCCTACGGCTACTTTATTGAAGAATAAGGAACTTTCGGCGGCGGCGCCTGAATTCCCCCTCTATGCGCTGGTCGAGATTTTATTATTCGTGGGAATTTTAGCTTTAGGACTTGCCTTTGCCTGGGTGAAAGGGTATTTGAATTGGGAAAAACCGGAGAGTTCGGCTGAGAAATTGAACGTTCCCATTCCTGACAGCGTTTACGATAGCATTAGAACAAAACATTCCGCGGCCAAAAATGTCTCATAAAAAGCATACTTTCTCTTCTTTGAACGCTTTTTCCAAACTGCTATTAGATTATCTAGCAGAAAAGCCGGCGTTACAGGAATTTTATGGGAATGGTCCTCAAATTGCAAAGTTCAAAGAGCAAATTTCAGATAAAAAAGGGTTTCCAGCTTCTTCGAGGGCGGTTTTGCAGACTGTTTTAACAGAGCAGTATGCCGCCATTGGGGCGGAGATGCCGGCGGTGGATTTGCGAGATGAGAATACCTTTACGGTGACCACGGGACATCAATTAAATATCTATACGGGGCCTCTTTATGTGATTTATAAATTAGTTTCGACGATTAATTTAGCGCGCGCTCTTCGTGCAGCATACCCTTCGCAAAGCTTTGTACCCGTATATTGGATGGCGACGGAGGACCATGATTTTAAGGAGATTAATCACTTCTTTGCGTTTGGGACTAAATACGAATGGAATACTTCCCAAAAAGGGGCCGTAGGTCGGTTCAATCTCAGTGATTTTCCTAAGATTCCATTTAGAAATGAAATTTTCGATCAGGCTTATTCGGAGGGTAAAACCCTTTCTGAAGCAGTCCGAATCTATATGCATGCGCTTTTCGGAGCCGAAGGTTTAGTCTGTCTAGATGCGGATGATGCGCGATTAAAGTCGATTTTCGCTCCTATCATGGAAGCAGATTTAAAACAGCAGGTGCACGAACCTATCGTGCGAGCGACGACAGAGAAATTAGAGGCCTTAGGCTATAAAACACAGGTTTCGGCGCGTCCGGTGAACCTTTTTCGCCTAACTTCTAGCGATCGCGTCCGATTAGAAAAAGGGGATTCTGTCGAAATTACAGAAGCAAGCCCGAATGTCATCTTGCGCCCTTTGTACCAAGAAGTTATTTTACCAAACCTAGCCTACATAGGTGGACCAGCGGAGGTAGCCTATTGGCTGCAACTAAAAGGGCTATTCGATTTACACCAAATCCCGTTCCCTATTTTATTGCCGCGCAACTTTGCGATCGTGAAGACGCAAAAGCAGGCGGAGAAGGCGGAGAAACTCGGTTTGAGTTTAGCGGATTTGTTTAAAAACGAACTCGCATTACGCCGCGATTTTGTGGCAAGACGCACATCACACAAACTTGATACGGATGGTGAGGCACAAGCATTACAGCCCATATTAACTGAGCTAGCCGCCAGAGCAAAAGCCATCGATCCTACCTTAGAAGCAAGCGTTTTAGCCGAAGAGGCACGCTGGACCAAAGGTCTCGAGCGTTTAGCCAAGAAATTGAAGCGCGCGGAAGAGCGGAATCGGGGGGATGAGGTGAGACAGGTTTTGGCAATAAAGGACGCCCTATTTCCTATGGGAGAATGGCAAGAACGCCACACGAACTTCCTTGAATTCGCGAGCAATCATCCTGATTTTATACAAGAATTACTACAGACATTCGATCCATTACACTTCGAATTCTACGAAATAACCCTATAATGCCCGAAAAACTTAGTCCGTCAGACTTCCTCGAAGCCGCAAAAATAATCCCGGTGCTCGATGTACGATCGCCTGGCGAATATACGCGGGCTCGAATTCCTGGAGCGATTTCATTCCCCATTTTTGACGATGAACAACGCGCGGCGGTGGGCACTTGTTATAAGCAGAAGGGAAAAGATCAGGCGATTGAATTAGGCTTAGAATATGTAGGACCTCAACTCGCTAGATGGGTAAAGAAAGCGAAAAAACTAGCCGTCGATAATACCGTGCTTGTTCATTGCTGGCGCGGAGGCATGCGGTCTGGCAGTATGGCCTGGCTTTTTGAGACGGCAGGATTACAGGTGAAAATTTTAGAGGGTGGATATAAGGCCTATCGCAATGAGGTTTTGGCGATATTTGATCAGCCTATTCCCTTCCGCGTTTTAGGGGGGAAAACAGGCTCTGGGAAGACGGAAATCTTACATGAATTAGAAAAAAGAGGCCACCAGGTCTTGGATTTAGAGGGCTTGGCACACCACCGGGGTTCGGCTTTTGGACATTTAGGTCTAGAGGAACAGCCCACGAGTGAGCATTTTGAGAATGAAGTGCACCGCGTTTTGCGCGGTTTTGATTATAAGCAAGAGATCTGGGTGGAGGATGAAAGTCGCCACATAGGCAAGGTATTCATGAGTGCGCCGCTGTATAATCAGCTCAGAGAGGCTCCCGTAGTGTTTTTAGACATTGAGCCGGTATACCGTTTGCCGCACTTGGTGGACGTGTATGCGTCGTATCCGAAGGAGGATTTAGCTACGGCTTTGGACAAAATAAAGAAACGCTTAGGCCTGGACCGCTACGCCATCGCGATGGAAGCACTGGACGCCGGGAATTTCAGTTTAGTCGCCGAAATCACCCTGCATTACTACGACAAGGCCTATATGTATGGCTTAGAGCAACGAAACGAATCACAAATTACGCGCATCGAGGTCCGCACCTTAGACCCGATCGAACAAACCGAATTACTTTTAACACATGCTTCCTAAGAAATTTTTAGATCACTTATTAACGCAACATCAGCAGACGCCTCCATTTCCGGCGACCTCTGACATCAAGAAGCTATTTACGAAAATCGTGTTGACGCTTTTCCCGGAACAAACGCTCAAGCATTTTTCTAAACCGGAAGAATTAAAAGCCGTTTGGGAAAGCATCGAAAATGGATTAGAAAGCTTATTGCATTCGATGAAAGAGCAGCTTACGGAAGATCCTGCAGTCATTTCTCATCGCTTTTTAGGCCAAATTCCAGCCATCTATGACCTGTTGCAAACGGACGTGGAAGCGATGGTGGCGGGCGATCCGGCAGCGACCACTTCCTATGAGGTGATTCGTACCTATCCGGGCTTTTATGCTTTGGCCTTTTACCGCTTAGCGCACGGATTGCACCAGGAGAAAGTGCCGTTGATTCCGCGGATTTTGACAGAATATGCGCATTCCAAAACAGGCATCGATATCCACCCCGGCGCCAGCATCGGTCGCTATTTCTTTATGGACCACGGCACCGGAATCGTGATTGGGGAAACTACCGTCATCGGCGAACGCGTCAAAATCTACCAAGGCGTCACCTTAGGAGCCCTTTCTGTCGATAAATCGATGGCCTCCACGAAGCGCCACCCGACCATCGAAGACGGCGTAGTCATCTACTCTGGAGCCACCATTTTAGGCGGCGAAACGGTCGTAGGAAAAGACTCGATTATAGGCGGAAACGTCTGGTTAACGCGCAGCGTTGCCCCTAACACGAAGATTTACCACCAAGAGAACGTCAAAGTTATCCAAGATTAATATGAGCCAGCTATTAGATTTAGTCGGAAATACGCCTTTAGTCGAATTATCGCGCTTGAACCCGAACCCGAACGTGAAGATTTTTGGGAAGTTGGAAGGAAATAATCCGGGAGGTTCGGTCAAAGACCGTGCCGCGAAAAACATGATCGAAGGCGCCATCCAGCGCGGCGAATTAAAGGCAGGAATGAAGCTCATCGAAGCCACTTCAGGCAACACGGGAATCGCATTAGCCATGATTGCGCGCTTGTATGACATCGAAATTGAATTAGCGATGCCTGCGAATTCTACGCGCGAACGCGTGTTGACGATGGAGGCTTTTGGCGCTACAGTGACGCTAACAGAAACCATCGAATCCGCGCGCGATTATGCTGTCGAAAAAGCAGCGTCTGGCGAGTTTTTTATGCTGAATCAATTCGAGAATCCGGATAATTATTTGGCCCATTACAAAACAACGGGTCCCGAAATCTACCGCGACACTGCTGGCCAAATCACTCATTTCGTGGCTTCGATGGGTACAACCGGCACCATTATGGGCACCTCGATGTATTTAAAGGAACAAAATCCGTTAATTCAAATCATCGGCTGCCAGCCCACTGAAGGCTCGAAAATCCCCGGCATCCGCCGCTGGCCTATCGAATACCGCCCCAAAATCTTTGATCCCTCCCGCGTAGACCGCATCATGGACATCTCCGAAGCAGATGCGACGGCAATGACACGTGCCTTAGCCAAAGTCGAAGGTGTCTTCGGCGGAATGAGCAGCGGTGGCGGCGTATTAGCCAGCCTTCGCTTAGCAACTGAGTTAGA